>JACMOQ010000466.1 GCA_014377905.1 Acetobacteraceae bacterium
CCCCAGGGCTGCCGGGCGGAGCCGGTCCGCGAGCGGGGCGGTCGGTGGTATATGAAGCGGAAGCGCGGTGGACATAAGGAAGACGATAGCAGTTATCGTGGCGGTTGGCGCGGCGCCCCGGGGATACAGAACATCGTGACGTGTTGCGTCCCAACCTCTGCACAATGAAACTCAGTAGGGTGGAATGCGGCGTCGCACTCCACCATCTTCGTGGTGGCGACAGGGTGGACAACGGACATGGATACAGCCCATTGGTATAAATCAACAAAAAAACCAGTATTCCCTATATTAATTTCGTTATCGTAACAAATAGAGCGCACCATTGCTCACCCGGCCGACCCCCAATTTTTTCCCGGTGGCGCAAACCACGCCCCCTTTGCCAATTCAGGCAAGCGCTTCGGCGGCCAAACCGCCGCCCGGGCCGCCCGCTGTCTTTTCACCTTAACCGCGGCAATGTCCGCAACCGGTTGGCGAGGCACCGCCGAAATTGTCGGCTTGGCAAATATCGCCGGCAGCGCATCAACCGTCAGCATCCGTAACAGCGGCCGCAGCACCCGCCCCGCCTGCGGCACCGCCGCCACAAACGCGGCGAACCCAGGATCAGCCAGCAAATGCTGCAGCTGCGATCCATAGGCCCGGGTCTCCCAAATCTGAAGTGCAAGCCACCCCCGTCTGCCCGGCAATTTCGGCCGTACGATCATCCGCGCCGATACGTTGCGAAGGCCCGTCTTCCGCGGCACCGGCAGTCTGCCCGCCAACCACAACCCATAAAGCCGTTCCAGCCGCACCGCCGCCCGCGCCAAGCGCCCCCAAACCAGCACCAGTAACGCCGTCATCGCCCGGTCACGCGCTGCCCGGACCGCAATCGCGGCGCGCAGGTCAGTGAGGATGGCGATAAGGTTTTTCATGTCAATTGTAATAACATTAACCCTCGCCGCGCGTCAAGAATTTTCAGGCGTGGCGTTGCCGCGCTGCTCGCCAGCCCAACAAAAAACCGCGTCCCCTAAGCGAACGCCGCCTTGCCCAATTCCGCGTCCGGGCTGCCTTCGTTCGCTGGCCGCGCCGGCCGGTTCTGCCGCAGGGTCGCCGCCCCATCCGCCACCGCGCGATACGTCGCCGCCGTCAACGCCTTGCGCGATGCGAAGCCTTCCGGGTTCATTGGCGTATGCAGCAGCATCGTCGCCCCCATATCGGTCATCTGCAGCAGCGGCCAGGCGTGGCTGGCAAGGTCCATGTCGCCATACCACGCGAACACCAACCGGTTTGACCGGCCGACCGGCATCCCGGCAAGCCGGTCGAACACCAGCGACACTGGCTGCACCAAGGGCGGGCGCTGGGCAGCCCCGGTCGGCGCTTCGGCCAGCGACAGAAAGGCGGAGCGAAACGGCATAACGCGGGAACCATCGGACGAGGTACCCTCGGGGAACAGGATCAGGCTATCGCCGCTATCCAGCCGTTCGCGCATCGCATCGCGTTCGCCCGCCGCGCGGGTGCGCTGGCGCGAGGTGAAGGCGGTGCGGCCGAGCCACGCGATCCAGCCGATCAGCGGCCAGGTGCCAACCTCGGACTTGGCGATGAAACAGGCGTCGAGTTGCGCGCCGAGCACCAACACGTCGAGCCAGGAAGTGTGGTTGCAGACATAAACCACCGGGCGGCCATCGGCGGTGCGATGCGCGGGGGCACCGATGATGCGAACCTTGAGGCCGATCAGCCAACACAGGCTGCCCCAGTAAAATCGCGGAAACGCCCGCTTGGCCGCACCCAGCCCGGTGCGGCCCGGCACCAACAGCAAAACCAATTGGATCACCATCGCAATCAGGGTCCACAGCGCCACCAGCACCAGGCGGCGCACCGCCCGAATTGCGCCCGAGATACGGCGACGCGGCGGCGTGGGTGCCAGCACATCCATCGGCACTTGGGCCTGTGGCAGGCGCAGCTTGGGGCGGTGCGGGGCATGCTTCATGGCGCATCCATTACGCCACCGACCCGCGCCAAACAATGACGGCCGTATGACCGTTGCTTGAACCTATCGTGGCAACCATCGCAATCGAACGCCATCCCGTTATGGCGCAAGGCCCGCAACCGTTGCGCCGGTTTGCGCCGCAGCCATCAGCGATGCCCAGTCGTTGGGCGGGTTGCCGTTGGCCAGCATTTTGCCGAATACCGCGTACGCATCGGTCCGACTGTCATAGGCCCGCTTGGTGTCATCGTCGTTCACCCAGGCGTAAATGATGATCCTGGCCTTCAGGTCGTAGCGAAAGAACAGCCGATATTGCTGGAAGAATTTGGCGCGATACCAATGGGTGAATGCCGGGCCGATGGTGCCGCCCTGGCGGTAGATCGGGTTGGCCGGGTTGTGCGGAATGTCCTCAAACGCCAGCTTGAGGATCGCGGCGAGGCGTTTGGCGCAGTTTTTTTTGCTGAAATTAATCGGGTCTTTGCTCCGGGCGCGCTCGATTTCGGTAACTGTTGCCGCGATCTGATCGACGAACAGCTTGTGAACCAAAATCGTCCAGCCGTTGACGACCAACCCCGGTTGGGCCGCCATTATTCGTCTTCGGCAGACAGCGATGCTTCGAGGTCGATAGCGACGTCTTTCACCAGATATTGCAGTCCCGCAAGCCAGTCGGCTGTCACCGGCCGGAGTGCGTCCGGTCGGGCCATCATGTCCGCGGCGAGGAAGGACAGGAATTGGCCGATAACCGGGTCAGCATCCATGGAGTCTTTTTTGGCCAGTGTGACCTGACCGGATTCCTCAATCCGGAAGACGATTGCGCCTTGGGTGCCGACTTTTAGGGCACGACGGATGGCAGATGGCAGCGTGGTCTGGCCTCGGCGGGTGACGGTGGCTTCGATTTCTAGGACGGGCATGGGCAACTATCCAAGGTAAGTTTGATGCGGCGACAAGCAATCTCAGAAATAATGCATTTGCATTGGATTTACAAGAACTATATTAAACCCTCAACCCATTGCTTGACCTACGCTTGACCCAATGCCGGCTGAGCAAGCTTCCGTTGGGCGTTAAATGTGGTTAATTATTTCCATGCTCTCAACCGAATCCCTTAACCGCAAAACTCCTCCTAGGTCGGAAGCTGAATTCCTGCGGTTTATGAACCCGTTATTGAAGGAAGCCCATTTGGACGGCCCTGATTTGGATGCAATCTATCGACGCGTTGCGGAGATGACTGCGCTGTCTAGGACGGGCACCGAGACAGACCATGCGGCGGAATTTCCTCTCGAATATGATGCTTCCGCCAACGACCTGGACGACGAGGTCATTGCGCCTTCTCCACAAACGTCTCCTTATAGTGATCATCGCCCCGCCCTCATTGCGCTGATTGGGAGTATGACGCCGGCTGGATTTGAAGAATTCTGTTCAGAATTGCTTTCCCGCGTAGGAGTGGAGGATGTTGAAACCACGCGATACTCCAAGGACGGCGGCATAGACGGTACTGGCCGTTTGCGCATCAACGAGTTTGTCTCGCAACCAATAGCGTTCCAGGCCAAGAAATTCGACGGCTCAGGCCGCAAAGTTTCATCTGAGGAAATTCAGCGCTTTCGCGGCGCTATTGGCGGACATATCGCAAAGGGCATATTTTTTACCACAACGACGTTTTCCGAGGACGCGAAGCGTGAGGCCAGGGCGCTCGGAAAAGTTGAAATCGAACTCGTTGATCTCGACAGGATATTAGAGATTTGCGAAACTTACGAGATCGGATTGACCGAACAAAAGATTCTAGTCACGGAGCCATCGTTCTTCGAGCGATTTCGCAAATAGGACGTTCGGTTTCGCCTTTTGGACTCGAATGAACAAATATCGCCACCGCGATCATCCGTTGTAACCGCCCTCACGCTGGCTCCGGATCGCCAAAACGAAAACTGCATCAATATTGACAACAAATCGATACAACGCAGTAAACCCGCGCCCACCTCGCCCAATAACCAATTCGCGCTTCCCACCTTTAACCGGCCGACCGATCAACGGGCTATGACCCAGAATATTGATCGCCTGCACGATCTCGTTGATCCTGGCGGCCGCACCTTCAACCTGAAATTCCGCCATGTGGTCCAGAAATCGATCGAAATCATCGAATACGCGTGGCGCGAACGCAATGCGGGTCATTCAGCCGGCGAAGTTTGCAACGTCCGGGCCGCTGGCTTAGGTGGTTTTTCACCACGCGATCGCGCCCCAAGCCACGCCTTGGTATCATCCCAATTGACCGTCTGTCCGGTCGCCAGGATGTCCGCCCAACGTTCATCAGCGATACGATGTAACGCGTCCTCCTGCTCAACCCGCTCAACGGTCTCGGCAATGGCATCGAGGATAAATGCGTGCGTGGACTTTCCCGCGCGCGATGCCACGGCGGCGACGCGCGCTTTCAATTCGTCCTCAATCCGGATCGTGGTGGTTGTCATCGGGCACTCTTGGAACTATCCAGTTAACAACGTAGCACGTTTGCACTACAGCCACGATACAGAGCGCGCTTCATTCTCGCGCAGTCTGTCAATGATTTCCGACCTATTCATGCGCCAAAAATACCAGAAACCTAGCCCCTATCAGCCAAACTCACATCGTCGACATTACCGCCGGCGCCAACGCCGCCACCTTAGCAAACGCGTTCCCAGTATTCCGGAACCGCAACTCCCCCGCATCGGCCAGCATCTCGTGCCGCGACGCACAGGTCACCGCCACCACCTGCCGCGCGCTGGGATAGGCGAGGAACTGCCGTGTCTCTGCCTCCAGCCGCAGCCGGTCGCGCAACTCGCCCCACTCGGCGCGGTCCGTATCCTCGATAAACATCGCCAGAATGCCAGGCCGCGTGCCCGAAAGCCGCGCCGGCGCCAGCATCTCCAGGCGATGCCGCATCGCCACCGCAATTTCGTTTTCCCGCCCAGCGCGCGCCGCCAGCACGAACACGCCCTGCCCCGCGGCCGTCACCGCCAGATGCGCTTCATTGCCGAATTCGCGGCGCACACCAGCAAGCAACCCGGCCTCATCGGCCTGGGACGCGGCCAGCATCAGCGGGTCGAGCCGCAACACCGCCGCCGCGTCCTGGTCCTGGCGGGTGCTGCCCGACAGCATCACCTTGATGCGCGCATGCAGGCTTGCCAGGCTTTCCGGCTCCCGCTTCAGGCCTTGCGGCAGGGTCATTTTCAACAAATACCGGCCGGGATGGGCGCCGAGCCAGGTTTGTAGATCGGGATCGATCCGGTCAACCAGTTGCACCCAGGCACCACGATGCACCTCGCGGCCATCCTCGGCCGACATAATGTCGCAGACAATTTCCGCCTCCGCGCCCTCGCGGGTGATCAGCAGATCGAAGGGCGCGACGTCCGCCAGGCCCGCAAAACGCACCTCAAAGCCTCGCGCCCGCTGCATCGCGGCCGTGCGCATCATGTGAAACAACGGCACCAGCGTGCTTTCGCCCACGAGCGCTGCTTGGACCACCAGCAGCAATCTGGCGCGGCCGTCCGGCGCGAGACTGGCGGCAAGTACGGTGGTGGCTTGTGCGAGCCGGATGATCGCCGTTTCCGACGGGGCCAAAGCCCGGTCGCCGGCGCGGGTCAGCCGGTCGATGGTCAGTTCCAACAAATGCCGTTGCAGCGCCGCCCGTCCGGCACGCCCGCCCGCGCCGCACATCGCCGCCACCTCGGCCATGCGCCGGCGCCAGCGCGCGGCCCCGACCAGCTTAATGAAACGCGCGGCGTCGGTTGATGCAGTCACTTCAAAGCCTCGTGTGTTGGAGCGAACACATATATGGCACAAAATTGCGGCAAATACCCTAGCGGATAACAGCAGCCCGGTTATGCCCGCGCGGCCCGACTTGTGACAATTGGCAGGCTGCGCTAAGTCCCCCCGCTCACGGGCGCGCAGGCGGGCGTGGTGAAATTGGTAGACACGCCAGATTTAGGTTCTGGTGGCGCAAGTCGTGGGGGTTCAAGTCCCTCCGCCCGCACCACACGCCCCTGAGTTAACGGTATGATGAACGAGGATTCTTCTGAAGATGTTGGTGACTGAGACGCTCTCCGAGGGCTTGAAGCGCATGTTTAGCGTGGTGGTTCCTGCGGCCGATATAGCCGAGCGGCGCGCCAAGCGCTTCGCCGAGCTGGTCAAGACCGTGAACCTGCCTGGGTTCCGCCCCGGCAAGGTGCCGATGTCGGTGGTGAAAACCCGTTTTGGTGCGGGCGTCACCGGTGAAGTGCTGGAAGACAGCATCAACAAAGCGACCAGCGAATTGCTTGATGGCCGCGGCCTGCGCTCGGCAATCCAGCCCAAGGTCGATCTGGTGAAATCCGAAGACGGCGGTGATCTCGAATTCACCGTCGCACTCGAATTGCTGCCGACCATCACCATGCCCGATTTCTCGACCATTGAACTGACGCGGATGACCGCGGCGCCGTCTGATGAAGCGTTGACCAAGGCACTTGAAGGCCTTGCCCAGCGCCAGCGCGAGCTGACCGCGGTTGAAGACGCCCGCCCGGCCGCAAAGGGCGAATTCCTGACGGTTGATTTCCTCGGCAAGGTTGACGGCGTGCCGTTCGACGGTGGCGATGGCAAGGATATGGACATCGAAGTTGGCGGCGACGGGTTCATCCCCGGCTTCACCGACCAGCTTGAAGGCATGTCGGCCGGCGAATTCAAAATCATCGATGTGCAGTTCCCGGCCGAATACGGCTCGGCCGCACTCGCCGGCAAGGCCGCCACCTTCGACATCACCGCCAAGATATTGAAGATCCAGATCCTGCCGACCCTCGATGACAGCTTCGCTGAAAAGCTCGGCTTTGGCGCCCTTGATGAGGTGAAAGACCTGATCGGCAAGCAGATGCAGCGCGAATACGATCAGCTGTCGCGTCTGAAAATCAAGCGCCAACTGCTCGATGCGCTGACCAAGGTTGCCGATTTCGATGTTCCGCCAACCCTGCTGGAAGGCGAGTTCGCCCAGATCTGGCAGCGCGTTGAATCCGATCGCAAAGACGGCAAGCTCGATGCCGATGACGCTGGCAAAGACGACGAAACCCTCAAAGCCGAATACATGGCGATCGCCGAGCGCCGGGTGAAGCTTGGTCTGCTGCTCGCCGAAATCGGCCGGGTGAACGGCATTGTGGTAACCGATGACGAGCTCGCCCGCGCGATGCGTGCCGAAGCCGCGCGCTACCAGGGCCAGGAACAGATGGTGATGGACTTCTTCCGCAAAAATCCGCAGGCCGCCGATAATCTGCGTGGACCGATCTTCGAGGAAAAAGTGGTCGATTTCGTGCTCGAACTCGCCAAGGTCACCGATCAGGTTGTCACCCCGGAAGAACTCGCCAAAGAACCCGAGCCCGAGATCGCTGCCTAGCGCATGATCGGTGGAAGCCGCTTGGCCGAAACCGTTAATCATTCGCGTGACTAATGCACAGCAACGGACTCGTAACCCTGTTCGTGCATCCTATGTGATCGGCACGCCCATTGTTCGAAGGAAGAGATATGCGAGACCGGGATCCGCTAGAGATCTACGCCAACAGCCTAGTGCCAATGGTGGTCGAACAGACCGCGCGCGGCGAACGTTCCTATGACATCTATTCCCGCCTGCTTAAGGAACGCATCATCTTCCTGACCGGGCAGGTCTACGATGGCGTGGCGTCCTTGATCTGCGCGCAGTTGCTGTTTCTGGAAAGCGAGAACCCCAACAAGGACATCTCGTTCTACATCAACAGCCCCGGCGGCGTGGTTTCGGCCGCGTTGGCGATGTACGACACGATGCAGTACATCCGCAGCCCGGTCAGTACGGTGTGCATCGGCATGGCAGCATCCGCCGGCAGCCTGCTGCTGACCGCCGGCGCCAAGGGAAAGCGTTTCGCCCTGCCCAACGCGCGGATTATGGTCCACCAGCCATCCGGCGGCGCGCAGGGCCAGGCGACGGACATCGATATCCAGGCAAAGGAAATCCTTTATACCCGCCGCCAGCTCAACAACATTTACGTGCATCATACCGGCCAACCGGTTGAGGCGATTGAACGCAAGCTCGAACGCGACACTTATATGTCGGCCGTTGAGGCGCGGGAGTTCGGGTTGATCGATCAGGTTGTGGACCGCCTGCCGGAAACCCCGGCAGCAGCGGTGAAGGCTTAGGCTGCAACCGAAACTCTCTCACCCTGGAAGAATTCCGGGGTGGGGGTTTTGGCGCCACAAAAAAGACCTACCCGCCTTCCATTTTATTTTAGATTTTCGCGTTTATGCCCAGCCCTTGCCCCCGCAAGCCCCGGGGGTCTAGACTAACAGACCGATTCCCGGCGATCCGGGGCAGGAGTGCTTATGAGCAAGTCAGGCGACTCAAAGAACACGCTCTATTGCTCGTTCTGCGGCAAGTCGCAGCACGAGGTGCGCAAGCTTATTGCG
>JACMOQ010000467.1 GCA_014377905.1 Acetobacteraceae bacterium
GGGCGCTACTGCCGAACAGAATCCCGCTTGGATTGACCACGAAGACTTTGCCGTTGGCCGACAGGCTGCCAAGAATGCTCGACGGATCAGCCCCCAACACGCGGTTGAGGATGACGGCATTGCCATTGGGCTGGACGAATTTCACCGCCTCGCCTTGCGCAATGCTGAAGCCCTGCCAGTTGATCACCGCATTCTGGGTGGACTGATTGACCGTGACGGCTGCTTTCGTCGTGACGATGCTGGCCTGCCCGGCCGCGACCGTCCCGTCCGCGGGCAGGGCATAGACATTCAACCCCGTTGCAAGAAAGAAGGCGCCGACCAGCCCCCAAATTGCCGGACGTGCGCGCCCGGTCAAAGCGGTAGGGCCGGCAAGTTTGCCTTATTGTTGGCTCTAGCGCCCTCAGCGACGGCGACAAAATGCCTCATCTTGTCGTTCATGATCAAGCTGATCCCGTTCTCGGTCACGCAGGCCGTAAATCGTCCGCGCCCAATTTGCGAAAATAAGATCCAATTAAAACACTATCGTTCGCACCCAACATCGGGTGTCACCGCTATGAATCCTACCATCGGAAACTACCTAAGGAGCCTGTCCGAGACCCACTTTTCTCGACCGTTGTTTTGAGGTTCACGTAAGTTGTTGGCGCTTTTGACCGTAGTCAAACCGCCCCGCATGCAATTTGATGAGATTGTGAACGGTGCCGGGCATCGCCCATTCGCCTCTGATCTTGTGCTAGCCGCGTAGGAGGAACTGTCTGAAGCCTCTGGCGTGCTTGATGTGTCCGAATACGGGCTCGACGACCTGTTTGCGCAGTCGATATCGGGTTCGTCGCCCAACGCGGCGGATCTTGCCAGCCATCGCTTGCATCAACGGTTTACGTTTGAGCGTGCATTCGGCGGCCCGGTTGGTTTAATCGTGGCGGATACAGCCCGGGGACAAATAGGGGGTGATCCGCCGTTCGGCCATGGCGGGGAGATTGGTCTCGCTGGCGAAGCCGGTATCGCCCGACACTTCACGCGACTTGCTGCCGAGACTGGCGCGGTCCTGATCCACCAGCGGGATCAGAGCTGCGAAGTCGGCAGGGTTGGTGGTGAGTTGCTGGGCGACAATGATCTGATGCGCGGGATCGACCGCGATCTGGCCGCTATAGCCGGCGATGAAGCCGCCGCCGCTCGGCATGATCCGACTGTCGTCATCGGCGAAGAAGAAAATCGTGCAGGCCGGGCTGCTGGTGCGGACGGCATGGCTGGCGGGCCGCCAAACGCATCCTGATCACGGCACCGAAGAATGCATGCTCGCAGTGGCAGATTGAGCTGCGGGAGAATTTCAACCTCAACTGGCCCATTTATGAAAGACATACACTCATCTGGATCGCGTCGCCGGCTATGGTGGGCCATGCGGAAAAGACCGTGGGGTGGGATATGTGGCATGAGGAGCCGGCGGTCATTGTTTCGAGCCATCTGGTGCGTCGGTCCGACCGGCAGCCGGAACTGCTGGTGGACGCCGAGGCCTATGACCTTCTGAGCCTGCTTGGATTGGTGCCACATATTCAGGCCCAGTTGCTGGCACGCCATCTACGCGGCGATATCGACGGTTATCCGGCCCGCTTGTGGTCCGTAGCTTTTTCGAGCCTCAACCGCGCCGGCGGTGCTCTGGTCAGGGCTTGCTGACTGACCACGAATATATGTCTGAAACGTATCTGAATTCTTGCCGATATCATGCAGCAGCCCGGCGACCTCACCCCATTTCCCCAACCCGAGTGCAGCGGCGAATGTGCTGGCACGCGCCCCCCCGCCTTCAACCAAGCTATAGCGACCGCCAGCCGGTTCCATATGTGGGGCGAAGACCGACAACCCGTTATCTCTCGCCGCTTGCCGGAAACCAGCCTCGCAGCGCACGTGCCGCAATTGCCCGAGCATGTCGGCCAGTTCAGACTCCTCTGAATGACGTGATGCCAAAGTCCAGGCTTCGCCGAAGCCGGCATCAGCGTATTCGAGGGTTTGGCGGAAAAAAATCGGCCGGGTATTTGCTAAGAATGCCGGCAATCGGGTCAGACATGCCGGTCGCCTTCGCATAGGATGCCGGCGTCCCCGGCGCGCGGCTTGAGTAGTTTCCGAACCCTGGCCCCGGCGCCATTTGTTGATATGCATGACAGGCGCTATGGGCCGCGCGTCGGTGGCGGGGTTCCAAGGAATTATGAGTTGCTTAAGATAACAATCACCGAAGATGATCCGAAATCGTCGGCTTGTTGGAAGATATTTCGGCCACGCGCGCCTGCCAGCTGTCTAGCATCGCAAGCTTTGTCGTCGCTGGAATCGTTCACCCTCATGTGCAAAACCACAAACCCAATCAAGAGAGAATTGCCGGTGGGCAATCCTGTTGAGCGGCTGCCAGAGCTTGGTCTCGCGCCTCGCCTCCCCCGGCAGGGCGTTTTAAGATCATGAGTGAATTGCTTTTTTCCTTCTTGATCGTCGCCGGCGCGATCCTGTTCGCGATTGGCGGCGTCTGGTTTGGCCGCCGCGCCCTAAAAGGCCATGTTGCCGACGGACACTTGGCCGAGGGGCATAATGACGTTCTAGTGGCGCTGTTTCTGACTGCCGGGGTGATCTACGCGGTGCTGCTCGGCCTGCTGGTGATCGCCCAGCGCACCAGCTTTGACATGGCGGTAAGCACCACCGCCGATGAAGCGTCCTTGTTGGTACCACTGTATCGGCAGAGTCATATCATGTCCGCAGACCATGGCGGCCAAATGCGGGTGCTGCTACGCGAATACGCGATACACGTCGTCCGTGACTGGGGAAAATTCCAGAAGACCGGAAAGACCAGCCTCGACGCTGGAAAAATTGCAGACGCAGTCATTAAACTTTATGCCAATCTCACCCCAACGACCAAGGCGCAGGAATTGGTCGATGCGCAGTTTTTAGCCACGTTTTCCGACCTGCTGCTCGCCCGACACAAGCGCATGCTTGAAGCGTCGCAAAATCTGCCCTGGCTGATGTGGGTGGCAGCGATTGGTGGCGGCATTGTCGTCGTCGGGATGAGCTTCTTTCTGTATATGGAACGTCCGGTGCCACATATGGTGATGACCAGCGTGCTGGCGTCGTTGACCGCCATGATGCTGGTGATCATGATGCTGCTCGACCACCCGTTCCAGGGACCGCTGGCGATCAGCGTGGAGCCGTTCAAGGTTTCGCTGAGGATGTTCGACTCAATCGATGAGAACTTCAAGTAGGAAATCCCCGGGCGTGTCACTTAAGTGCATGATCGGTCACAGGATGCTTTCGTGCTTAGCCGACAGAATGCGGATTGAACCGATCCGCTGTATAACGGCAACGGTGCCGACTATCATAGTTCAGGTACGGTCCCATTAGTACGGCGGGTCAGTGTCACGGACGCGGAAAGCGCCTGCTGTCCAGCGCGCACGTACTCCGCCAAGGTTGCATCGAGGTTAGTGAGGTAGTGGCCGCGCATAACCAGCACCTAGCTTTTGACGCAACGGCGCATCACCGCATAACGCGGGTTAGGGCAAAGGCATTTAGAATATTTAGTTTATTGTGCTTATGCAGCTTGAGTGATACGGTATCTACTGGAAATCGAGGTATCCATGGCCACCCATACCCGCAGATTTGCGGCACCAAGTCCGGCAGATAGGAATTTTGCCCGCGACTCCGCGCGTCGGCTTGCGCCGTCGCTTGACGGGGCAAGTGGTTCGGTGCGCCTGTATGTGGATGGGCCCAATGCGCCAACCGAATCGGTGACCGTTCCGACGGCCGCCTTCGCGTTGCTCATCAAGATTTTGCAGGAGATGGCAAAAGGCAACGCCGTGGATGTCCTGAATTATGAAGATGAGGTGACGACGGGCCAGATGGCGCGGCTGCTTAATGTTTCAGCACCTTACGCCATCAAGATGCTGGACGATGGCAAAATTCAGGGCCGTCTGGTGGGGACGCATCGGCGCGCCAGGTTGGTCGACGTGCTGGCATATCGGGATGAACAATATACCGCGCGTCAGGCAGTCCTCGATCATATGTCAGACATGGATCAAGAGCTTGGGCTGATTTGAGTGGAGGAAACCCACGATAAAGCCCGCGGAACGATGCGCAATTCGTGCCAGCCCCATCCGCTAAGTTGGTGATTGGCGTGATCGCCAGGAAGCCGCTGCGGTGTGTCGTGAAAATGCTAAGTTGCGACCCCCGGCTACCGCCATTAACTCTGAACCGTTCAAGTGGAGTGGGATCAATGGATAAGATTGATATCGAAGACACGGCCGCGAGCATGGCCGGAGACATAAAGGCTACTGTCTATGGTCTTGCAGGTGATGCAAGGACCC
>JACMOQ010000468.1 GCA_014377905.1 Acetobacteraceae bacterium
ACGTTTGCTGATACGGACCGACAGCGGGATAAAGTCACCAGCGAATGCGGCGGGAATATCAGCGTCTCTCGGCATCGCAGTCGCGGGCGGGTCGGTTTGCATCCAAGCTCCCGGATTCCAATGGTATTTGTCATGCCATATTTTCGCCGCGGTAACGAGTGCCTAAATGGGAGTTCCTGCGGTTTCGTCCGCCGTCCGCCAGGTCTGCAATTTGCGATAAATGGTTGATGGATTGATTTCCAGCAGTGCGGCGGCGCGCGGCACGTCGTTGGCGGTTTGCTTTAGGGCCGCCTCGATCAGGCGCCGTTCCATGACCGCGAGCGGCACGATCTCGGCCGACCATGCGGCAGGTGCCAGGATCGTTTGCGCGGGTGTTACCACTGCCAACGATTCAGCCGGAGCAGGGTTGGCCTGCGCCATCGCGGGCGAATTCATCCGCCCCTGGCCCGGTCGGTAAACCGGCGGTGGCAGCATCTCGGCAGTCACTTCGGTTGCATCATGCAGCACGACGACGTTGCGCACCACGTTCTGCAATTGGCGGACATTGCCCGGCCAGTCATAGTCCTGCAGGGCCGCGGCGGCTTCGGGGCTGAAATCAGTAAAGTTGCGTTGTTCCTCGCGGCTGAACTGGGTCAGAAAGTGGCGCGCAATGGCCAGCACGTCGCCATCGCGGGCACGCAACGGCGGAAGTTCGACTGGCACGACGTAGAGCCGGTAATAAAGATCCTCGCGGAAGCGTCCGGCGCGGACTTCCTGCATCGGATCGCGGTTGGTGGCGCAGACGAAGCGCACATCAACCCGCTCGACCTTGGATGCGCCCACCGGGCTGTAGGTGCCGGTCTGCACGAAGCGCAGCAGCTTGACCTGCATATCGAGCGGCATTTCGCCGATTTCGTCGAGAAACAGCGTGCCACCATCCGCGAGTTTGGCGGCGCCCTCACGGTCTGACGTGGCCCCGGTGAAGGCGCCTTTGACGTGGCCAAATACTTCTGACTCGAGCAAATCACGAGGAATGGCACCGCAGTTGAGGGCGATGAAGTTGCGTGCCGCGCGCGGGCTGGCGCGATGCACCGCCTCGGCGGCGAGTTCCTTGCCCGTGCCCGACTCGCCGGTGATGAACACGCTCGCTTTGCTTGGTGCCACGCTTTCAATAGTGCGGTATGCCGCCTGCATCGCGACGCTGCTGCCGATAAAGCCGAAATACTGCTGGCGGTCGGGTTGGGATTTAACCCGCACCAGATCACCAGCAAGTGACCGCTTCTCCAGCACGCTGGCGAGTGTGACGGCAAGGCGGGCCTTGGAATAGGGTTTTACCACAAAATCGACTGCGCCGGCCCGCATCGCCTGAACGGCCGCATTGATCGACGCGTTGGCGGTGACTACGATTACGGCGGCGGTGATGCCTTCGCCGTGCAACTGCTGCATCAATTCAAAGCCGTTATAGTCGGGCAGTTCGATATCAACGAGGATAATTTCGGGCTGCCATTCGCGCGCAGTCACCAGCGCCGCGCCCGCCGATGTCGCGATGCGCGCCTCATAGCCAAGACCGCCAAGCAGCATTCGGGCCAGTTCAGCCTGGGTTGGAGTATCTTCGACGACCAGGATACGCGCGCGCCCGGGCGGGTCGGCCGCGGTCAAGTTCGACATTGTCCTAACCCTGGGCGTCGAGGCCAGCGACGAAGCGGGCAAGTTCCCGCATGGCATCGTTGCCGAGCAACTCGATCGCGGTGAGCGCCTCGGTCAAGGCCACTTGATCACTCACCAGGTCCAGCCCCCGCGCATCCAGCCCCTGGACGTCCAGTTCCGGCGTGGCCATTGCCAAGCGGCATTGCCGTTCAAGCTTCATGGCCCCGACTGCACCGGCCGCACCGGCCAGGCCGTGGGCAGCACGGCGGAACCCAATAGCGTCTTGTGCGGCCACAGCATCGCGCAACACGCCAGTCAAACGGGTGACATCGCTGCCAAACACAAGCAGAACGTGGCGCAGGTCATCTTCGGACAAATCTTCTGCGAGCTGGGCAGCAAAGCTCGGATCAGGCATAGTTACACTCCCGGTCATGACGCTAAAGGGCTGATTTAGGATACGCTTCCCTACTGCCCTCCCATCGTCCTCACGCACCAAAATGGCACTCAAGGCAGGCGCCGACTGCACATGCCCCGGACCGTAACCCGCAGCAGCATGCATCATACCCGCCTTGACCCATGCACGCACGGGCCAAGACGGGGATGTGTTGCTGAAATTTTTTGAGCCTCGAATATGCGTCATGAAATCTCGGAACCAATCTCGAACGGCGCCAGGGTAATTCCCGGCGTGCGACGGCAGGCACATAAAATGAGGATACACAAATAAGGCAACAAACAATCAATAAATTCTGAAATCTGATTTCCGCCCCAGGTAATTCCAGGACCCAATTTCTACCCGACAGTTTGTCCGAACGCGGCTATAATAATGTATGACCGCGCCGAACTTCAGCGGGCGAGGGCCCAACCGGGGCGGCTGAAAAGAGGGCGGCGTTGCGCCTTATTGACGATGCCAAAAACCCCTGACAAGCCCATTTCATTTAGTAATCGTGCGGGCTGCCCGTTTGCGCCGATCAAATCGATCCGGCGTCCGGCTGCAACCAGGCGTTTGAAAAGAAAGCCAATTGCTGCAATTCCTGAACCATCCATAAAAGTCAAATTGCTCAAATCGATCACCACATCGCGATGACCTGAGGCCGAAATTTCCTCAAAACCACCACGGATCAAACTAACGCCGTCTCCGTCAAGAATGCCGGTAAGGGTCAAAACAACCCGGTCAGGCCCGCTTTCAATACATTCAAACATATCAACACTCCGTAATCACGGTCGGGATGGCCAGTTGGGCTAATGCGTCGTCAGGCTAGCTACAAGTGACCAAGCAAACGGCGTGCCATCCCGGTTGGGGAAAGCGCGGCGCCGCTAAAATTTTTTATAATATATTGATAATGCTTAGATTTTTTCCTGGCGGTTAGCTACCGACGAATGCGTCCAGCTTGCCGCGCCAATCGCGCATTCCGATCTCCGGCATTTGCGATGCAAATTGCGATTTTTATCCTAGGTGACAAATCGCAAATTGCATGAGCTGCAAATTGCGGTGAAATGCGCAAAGTCCTGCGCATTGATTTGCCAATTTTCCCACCACTGAAAGAGGGTTCAGCGCGCCCCGAGGCGCTGATCGGCAAGCACTGCAAGAATTGCCGACACCAGCGCCTCCCGCGACAAGGGCTTGCTGAGGAAGCCATCCATTCCGGCGGCCCGACACTCCATCTCGAATTCCAGACCGATCGATGCTGTCAGGCCAACCACCGGACACCGCCGCCTTGCCTGCGGCCGACCGGGGCCGTCATCGCCTTCCGCGGACCGGATCAGACGGGTGGCTTCGAGGCCGTCCATGCCCGGCATTTGCACGTCCATCAACACCAGGTCGAAGCTTGCCGACATCACCGCGGCAACCGCCGCCGCGCCATCGGCCACCACATCTACCCGCGCGCCCGCACGTTGCAGCATCGACCTTGTCACAAACTGATTGGTGGCGTTGTCATCGGCGAGCAGCAGATAGAGGCCATGCAACGGCGCGCCAGACGGGCGCGGCAATACTACGTCGCGTTCCCGCTCAACCGGTCGTTCGACAGGCGTCTGCGTCGGCCGGTCCAGCATCACAGTTAACGCCCGCAGCCGCGACACCATCACTGGCTTCAACAACTGGGCGTCGAAACACTCCAACCCATCACGGCTGCTGCCGAGCTGGCCCGAAGCACATAAAATGAGACGCAGCGGCCCATGAGCACCAATGAAACTTGGGTCCTGACGCACCGCGCGGGCAAAGGCGATGCCATCCATCAGCGGCATAGCACGATCGATCAGAACGAAATCATAGGGCGCAGCCCCGTCCCTGGCGTGCCGCAACCGCCGCAACCCGGCGATACCATCTTCCGCACCGTCGGCGACGGCCCCGAGCCGAACCAACTGATGCAACAGGATTTCACGGTTAAGCGGCAGATCGTCGACGACGAGGCAGCGGCGGCCACGGAGCGGCATTGTGGCCGGCGGGGCCTCACCCTCGCTTGGGCTGACCAGCAAGGTGAAGAAGAACGTGCTTCCTCCCCCGTGCCTGGGTGCTGCGCCAATGTCTCCCCCCATTGCCACGACCAGCCGTTTACAAATCGCAAGCCCAAGCCCAGTGCCGCCATATTGCCGCGAAGTCGAACTGTCAGCCTGCGAAAAACGCTCAAACAGCATCGGAACCCGGTCTGCATCAATGCCGATGCCAGTGTCCGATATCCGGCACTCCAGAACAATCTTGCCGTCATCGCGGGCAGGACGGGTGTCGGGCGCCACATCCAGAGTGATTTCGATCCAGCCCTGCTCGGTGAATTTGACCGCGTTGCCGACGATGTTGAGCAGGATTTGGCGGAACCGGCCAGGATCGCCCACCACGCCCGCCGGCAGCCGATCGCCCAGGCGGCACACCAGTTCGACCCCCTTGATGGCGACGGTTGGCGCGAATAATTCGGCAATCGTCGCGACTTCTTCCTCAAGAATGAACGGGGTCGATTCCAGCTCCACCGCATGCGCTTCGATTTTGGAGAAATCGAGAATATCGTTCAGCACGGTCAACAGATGCTCGGCCGAGTTCTGGATCGTCTGGGTGTAGCGGCGCTGCTCGGGGTCGAGCTCAGTATCGCGCAGCAGGCCGGTCATGCCGATCACCCCGTTCATCGGGGTGCGAATTTCATGGCTCATCGCTGCCAGGAAATCCTGCTTGGCGCGGGCGGCGAATTGGGCGGCGCGTTCACTCTCAATCAACCGCAATCCCTGACTACGCAGAATGCGCGCCTGGCGGAAAAGCGGGAACAGCGCCAGCACCACCACAATGGCAAGACAGGTGAAGCTGCCGATAATCAACAGCCCATCTTCGCCAAAAGCGGCCCGCGCAACGCTGCGGCGCTGGCTGACCACCACCACGAAGGGTGACTGAGCAAAGGCCACGAAGGCTGCGACAACCTCGTCAGACGGGCGTGCCTCGCCGTCGCCTTTGGCACCGGCGCCGTCAATTCGGCCATGCCAGACACCTGTTGGCACCGCCGGTAAAAAATCGATGAAAGGCGGCAAATGGGTCATCATCTGCCCGATCCGGCCGACCGACGGGCTCGATACCGCGAGCACAACCCCGCGGGTTGACAATATCCGCACATCAACGCCGAAACTCAACGCGACGTGCTCGGCCGCCCGCACCAGTGGCTCGGGGTCGAGCAGTGCCACCGCCGCGCCGAAGAACATTCCGTTGTTTCTGAGTGCCCGCACGACCGGGAGCGTCCATTGCGCGGATGCGTCGCGGTCATCCGAGGTTGGTTCGGTTCCCGGTAACCAACCTGGCTCGGGGTCGCCAAGCTGGGGGCCACGCAGCAAAGCGGGTTGGTTTTGCCGCAGACCGTTCCACCAAGGACGCTGACCGAGATTTACCCCAACCAGTTCCGGTGTCGAGGCGTTCACCGCCGTGCCACCCGCGTCGAGCAGCAACAATGCCCGCACCTGGGGCAATTCGCGGATCTGTTCGCCCAGATGCCTGTCATTGACGATTGAGCCGAACCCGGCGGGGTCGGTGGTTGCGGTATCGAGGAGCAGAGGATCTGTGGATTGCACCAAACGCAAAGCCTCGCTCGAAAGCGTGCTAGCAAGACCGAGCGTCAAATCCTCCGCGCGGCGATCTGCCCGCTCGGCGCCACGCTGCAGCAACAGCACGCACACCACGCCCAAGGCCAGGATCATCGCCAACGCGCCAATCGCGAACAGCCGATCGGCCGAGCCTGGTGCACGGGGCGTATGCACCAGTTCGGTCTGACCAGATTTCTCGGCTCCCGCATATTTCGGCACGGCGTCCATTACGATTTCACTAATCCCCAGACGAGTTCTTTGGGGACAGAAAGGCGCCCCTTGGTTCACAATCGCGTGATCCTAGGTTGGTTCACATTTGCTGACAATCACCCTTTTGGATGTTGCGCAAAATAAGACAATTCCCACTTTTATTTTCTTGCGCTTTTGTCTGGTCATCGCGGGGCGAACGGGCCAGTTTCGAGGGATGCGATCGCTCCGCGCCCGATTGGCTGTCCTATGGGCCATGCTGCTGGTTGCCGCCGGCACCTTGGCACTGTTGCTGATGCAGCTTTATGAGCAATCCAATACTGCCCAGGGTTGGCGCGCCCAGGCCATGCTTGGGCAAATCTGCGAGAACATCGTAAGTAACTACAGCCTGTACAGCGCCGGCTGGGCTGGACTTGAGAACGCCACCCCCGCCGATGCCGCCGCGTTCAGGCGCGATCTAGAGGTGATCGTGCGCCAGGCATTGGCGAGCCGCATTGATCAGGGTGAGTCCGCAGACATCACCGCAAGCATTACCGCAGGCATCTGGCAGGCAGGTGTCGGTGTGCTGTTTGGTGAACTTCCTCAACGCGCACGCGCCCCGCTCGCCGAGATCGCCGCCGCGGCTCTCGCCGATGACAGCTTTATCCTAACCCAGCGCGATGTGCCCGGTGCGCGCCTGGTGCTGCGCGCGTGCCCGTTAGCGGGCCCGGTCCCCGACCTTGCCGGATGGGCCAGCGCGCAAATGTCGCCCACGCCGGGTGCTGCAGTGCTGCGCGCAGGGCTGGGGGTGCTGCTCGCGTTGGTGTTGGGCTCGACCGTCTGGCTCACCCTGGTGATTGCCGGCTATTCACGCCGGGTTGCCACAATCGAACAGGCCTTGCGGCGCCCAGGCGCAAGTGGTTTGCCGATGCTGAGTACGACCGGGATGGAAGACCTCGATCGGATCGTGGTGGCGCTCAATGCGATGGCGGCTGGCTTGGCCCAGGCGCAGGCCGAAGCGGCAACCCTGGCGGCGCAGATTGCGACCAGTGCGCGGTTGGCGGCATTGGGCCGGGTGGCGGCGGGGGTGGCGCATGAACTGCGCAATCCGATGGCGGCCATGCGACTGAAGGTCGAAAATGCGCTGGCCGGGGATGCTGCGCGCCGCACCGCCGCTTTGCAGGCTGTGTTGCCGCAGATCGCCCGGCTTGACCGGTTGGTGGCGGAATTACTGACCATGACCAGCCGCCGCGAACCCGAGCTGCGCCCGATCAAATTGGATGATTTTCTGGCCGGCTGCGTGGCAGAACTCGACGCGGCGCCAGATCACGCACCGATTAGCGTGCGCGCGCCTGAAACCACGATGCTCGCCGATCCGGAAATTTTGGGACGAGCAATTTCCAACCTGCTGCGCAATGCCGTCCAGCACACCTCGCGCGCGGGCCGTATTGAGCTGATTGCCCAGCACGATACCACTACGCTGCGCATCACCATCCGCGATACTGGGCCGGGGATTACGCCCGCGTTGCGCGATACATTGTTTGAACCCTTTGTCACCGGCCGCGCCGATGGCACCGGACTCGGGCTTGCCATCGCCCGCGAAATGGCCGAGGCCCATGGTGGCCACCTGACCTTGGCCGACACCATTTCCGGCGCCTGCTTCATTCTGGAGGTGCCATGGTACGGGTGCTGATCATCGACGATGACGCCGCCTTGCGCGACAGCATCGGCGAAACTCTGCGCGATCTCGGCCATACGGTTGTCGAGGCTGAAGACGGCTTGCGAGGCTTGCAGCGCCTCGGTGAACAGCCACCAATCCAGGCCGTGCTGCTCGACCTGCGCATGCCGGGCCTCGATGGGCTTGAAGTTTTGCGCCGCATCCGCGCGCGCGCGGACAGCCCGCCGGTGGCCGTGCTGACCGCGGCCGCGACGGCCGCCAACACCATCGAGGCGATGCGGCTTGGCGCGGTTGGTCACCTCACCAAGCCGATCGGGCGGGCCGACATCGCCGACTTGCTGCGTCGGATGCTGCCGGATGCGGTCGCAGCGATCCCCCAACCCAGCGCCGACCCAAGCGAGGATGGGCTGGTTGGCAATTCATCCGCCATGCGCGATGTGCAAAAGGCGATCGGTATGCTCGCCGATAGCGATGCGACGGTGCTGATTACGGGTGAAACCGGCACTGGCAAGGAGGTCGTCGCGCGCGCCATCCACCGCCATGGCCGCCGGGCCGGCAAGCCGTTCGTCGCCATAAATTGCGCGGCGATCCCAGCCAATCTCATGGAATCAGCCCTGTTCGGTCATGCCAGGGGTGCCTTTACCGGCGCAATCGGGGATGCAAAAGGCAGCATCCGCGAGGCTGATGGCGGCACCTTGCTGCTCGACGAAATCGGCGACCTCGACCTGATCCTCCAGGCCAAGCTGCTACGGGTTTTGCAGGAACGCGAGGTGACGCCGGTTGGCGGCAAGCCGGTTGCCGTCGATGTCCGGGTATTGGCCGCGACCCATCGTGATCTGCCGTCCGAAATCCGCGCCGGTCGGTTCCGCGAGGATCTTTATTGGCGGCTCGGCGTCGTACCGCTGAGCCTGCCGCCATTGCGAGAACGGCGCGATGATATCGTCAAGCTCGCCGAATATTTTCTGGCGCGCGGCGCCGGCCGGGCCCGCGGGCTGACCGAGGCAGCGGGCCTCTTGCTCCGCGACCATCCATGGCCGGGCAATGTGCGCGAATTGCGCAATGCGATCGAACGGGTTGCAGTGCTCGCCCGCAATCCGGTGGTCGATGTCGATGATTTCTCCTTCCTTGTGGGCGTGCAGGCGCGCACACCGGAGGCGACTGACACCATGCCCGAGGCGGTGGCGCGGCTCGAAACCGAGATGATCCGCCGTGCAATCGCCGCCAGCGGCGGAAATCGCGCCGAGGCCGCCCGGCGGCTCGGGGTCCAGCGACAATTGCTGTACGATAAAATGCGCCGGTACGGGCTGGACCTGTCGGCGGAGGCGACACAGGCTGTCGGAAATCCCGACACTTAGCAGGCGATGCGCCGCCGTCAATTGTGTTTTTTCAATGAGATATCCTATGGCACGGTGGTTGCAATACTGAAGACAGGCAGCCCTTCGGCCGCCGCTTTGGAGACACTTTGATGACCC
>JACMOQ010000056.1 GCA_014377905.1 Acetobacteraceae bacterium
GCGGATCAGCACGGTCAGTTCCCGATCATCGGGATGAACGCTGGCTTCAAGCAACTGCGCCGCCCCGCGAATGCCAGAGAGCGGGTTCTTCACCTCATGTGCCAGGATCGCGGCCATGCCGGCAACACTGCGGGCCGCGCTGCGAAACCCAAGCTGACGATCGAGGCTGCGGGCGGCAGAGGCATGCTGCAGGACCAAAATCACCGACCCCGCCTCTCCGAGCAAAGGCGACCCCTGCACCGTCAGCCCCTGTTTGTTAATGCGCGGGCTTTCTAGGGTCATGTCATGATCTGAAACCGTGGCGCCAACCCGACGCACCTGATCGATCAGCAGGAAGATCGGGTTGTCGAGCGGCTCCAGGTCACCAAACGTCAGCTGCGCCAGACTGCCGGCAGAAATTCCGAAGAACTGTTCTGCATCGTGGTTCGCAAACCGAAAGCGATTATCGTTGTCCAACACAACCACCGGTATCGGCAAGGCCGCTATCAGGGCGCTGGCATCGACCGGCTTCAGCGCAGGAACATCACGCACCACCCGCAGGGCACGTTCGGCGAGGCTGGTCATGCCGCGTCCGCCAGCGCATCGTCGCGGCGAACGATCCGGGTCGCACCCCGTTCAATCAACGGATCGTAGAACCGATCAATCAGCGCCAGCACCGCCGGCACCTCGGCAACGCGTGTGACAGTCGCACGAAACTCGGCCGAGCCTGGCAGTCCGCGCGAGTACCAAGCCAAATGCTTGCGGGCCATGCGCAGCCCAGGCTCTATACCAAAATATTGCAACATCAGATCATAATGCCGCAGAAGAATGGATTTTTGCGCAGCCAGATCGGGCTCGGCCGGGGTCGTGCCGGTTTGCAGGAAAGCGGCAACCTGCGCCGGGAACCACGGACGGCCATAGCAGCCGCGGCCAATCATCACCCCGTCCGCGCCTGATCGCGCCAACGCCTCGCGCGCATCGTCGGACGTAATAATATCGCCATTGGCGATCACCGGAATGCGCACCGCATTCTTGACCTCGGCGATGAAATCCCAGTTTGCCGTGCCGGTATAGAATTGCTGCCGCGTCCGCCCGTGCACCGTCACCATCCGGATGCCAAGGTCCTCGGCAATCCGCGCGAGCTTGGGCGCATTCAGCGTTGTATGATCCCACCCCATTCGCATCTTCAGCGTCACCGGCACACTAACCGCCTTCACCGTGGCTTCGAGGATGCGTGCCGCCCCCAATTCATCGCGCATCAGCGCGCTGCCCGCCGCCTGCCCGACCGCCACCTTCTTGACCGGACATCCGAAGTTGATATCGACAATATCCGCCCCACGCCCGACCGCAATCTTCGCGGCCTCGGCCATCGCCGTCGGATCGCAGCCCGCCAACTGGATCGAAGACGGCCGCCCCTCCAGCGTTGCCATCCGCAATGTCGCCGCGTTTTCGCGGATCATCGCCCACGACGCGATCATTTCCGACACCACCAACCCGGCGCCAAGCTCCCGCGCCAGGCGCCGGAACGGCAAATCCGTCACCCCCGACATCGGCGCCAGGATCACCGGCACGTCAATTACCACCCCCCCGAGATCGATCGGTTTCAAAGCGTGTGGCTGCGGATGATGCAGCACGTCAGAAATATTGCCCATGATTTGAGCATAACTACGGGAAGCGCCAGTGCCGTGCAATCCGTCAATCGCGGGGTTGACGGCGTGCATCCTGCTCGGCATGGCACTGCCTATGCCCCCATCTCCCCTTATCGCTGTTATCCTGGTCGCTGCCGGCAGCGGTAGCCGGTTAGGTGGCGAAACCCCCAAACAATTCCTCAGCCTGGCCGGCAAGCCGGTCATCGCCCACGCCGCCGCGGCCTTCGCGCGTGAGGCAACGCTGATCCAGCCGGTGGGCGACGCCGTGGCCATCACCGCGGCATTGGCCGGCATTCCGCATCTGCCAACCGTGCCGGGGGGCGCCACCCGCCAAGCCAGTGTGCGCGCCGGCCTCGACGCTCTCGCACCCCACGCCCCCGATATCGTCCTGGTCCACGATGCCGCCCGCCCCTTCCTGCCGCCCGGCACCATCGCCGCCCTGATCGCCGCACTCGAAACCCACCCCGGCGCCATCCCCGCCGTCCCGGTTGCCGATACGCTGAAACGCGGCAGCGATGGCGTGGTCACCGGTACCGTCTCCCGCGACTTACTGTTCCGCGCCCAAACCCCGCAAGCCTTCCGCTTCGCCCTGCTGCGAGACCTCCATCGCGCCGCCCCCGATGGCGCCACCGACGACGCAGCCATTCTCGAAGCCGCCGGCCAACACGTCGCCCTGGTGCCCGGCCACGAAGACAATATTAAACTGACCTACGCCGCCGACCTGTTGCGCCTCGAAAGGATTTTCACCCCCATGATGCTCCCCAGAGTCGGCACCGGCTTCGATGTCCACGTCCTCGTCCCAGACCGCAAGCTCATGCTGTGCGGCATCGAAATCCCCCACACCCACGGACTTTCCGGCCATTCCGACGCCGATGTCGGCATTCACGCCTTGTGTGACGCCATCTACGGAGCACTCGCCGAAGGCGACATCGGCCGCCACTTCCCCCCCAGCGACAATGCCTACAAAGGTGCCGACAGCGCCCGCTTCCTGCGCCACGCCGCCGAGCGCATCGCCGCACGCGGTGGCGTCCTCGCCAACGCCGATGTCACCCTGATCTGCGAGCAACCCAAAATCACCCCGTACGCGCCGGCCATGATGGCCCGCATCGCCGATCTGCTCGGCGTCGATGTCGGGCGCGTGAGCGTGAAGGCGACCACGACAGAGCGGTTGGGGTTCGCCGGACGGAAAGAAGGTATTGCGGCGCAGGCGGTGGCGACTATTCTGCTATCAGCGTAAAGCAAGCAAGGCGTTCTTTTTGTGAACAAAAATAACCAAAAAACTTTCTCTGACTTGGGCCTAAACTCCCACTCCGCCTGGGAGAGGGCCGGAGTGGGGGTGCCAAACACCTCAATTAATTGCGATATCGAAACAAAATAGGCAAGCCGACACCCACGTCATTTTGCGCTGTTCGAAAAACCTACCCAATCAGGCCCCATCGGCACAGCCCCGCCCACCACCAACGAAACCAGCCCGCGAACCTGCGGCGCTGACGCCGGCGCACCCAATTCCGGTGCCGCCGCAACCGGCGCAATTGTCGCAATCACCGCCTCCGGCACTCCCAATATCCGACATACCGGGCGCAACACCCGGCCGGCCGCCGGTAGCGCCTGCAACGCCGCCCGCATCGCCGGCTCGGTCAGCAATGCTTCAAGCTGCAACGCACACGCCACCGCCTCGTACCCCAATTCCCGCACCAGCCAGCCGCGCCCGGTCGGCAGCCGCACTGGCGCAATCATTCGTTTGCCAACCCCCTGCCCCGCCCGGCGCGGCCGCACCCGCGTTGTGCGCCCGACCGCGCGTTCGATCCGCAACGCGATATGGGTCAGCCGCTACCAAAGCGGCACAATCAAGCCAACCAGCCGCGGATTCCGCAGAAACCGCCGCGCCACCACCGCCGCCAACCCAGC
>JACMOQ010000469.1 GCA_014377905.1 Acetobacteraceae bacterium
AGACCCCATTTTATTGATGGCACCAAGCAAATCGGGGTCTGGGGCCTAAGGCCCCAGCCGCCGGAGGTGAACACGCTCACTCGATCTCGCCAGACCCACCGCGCTTGCCGGCCGCCACGCTATCCGACAGCCCGCCGACGAAGGTTTCAAAATCGCGCGCCTCGCGGAAATCCCGGTAAACGCTGGCAAAACGGATATAGGCGACGGGGTCGAGCGCTTGCAGCCCTTCCATCACCATTTCGCCGACCATGCCGGCATCGATCTCGTTTTCGCCGGTCGATTCGAGCCGCCGCACCACGCCATTGACCATTCGTTCGATGCGTTCGGGCGCGATCGGCCGCTTGCGGCAGGCGATCTCGATCGACCGCGCCAGCTTGTCGCGATCGAACAGCTCGCGCTTGCCGGATTTCTTGACCAACGTCAGTTCGCGCAACTGGATTCGCTCGAAGGTCGTGAAGCGCCCGCCGCACGCCGGGCATTGCCGCCGCCGCCGGATCGCGCTGACATCTTCGGTCGGCCGCGAATCCTTTACCTGGCTGTCTTCATTGCCGCAAAACGGACAGCGCATCAGCTTTTCTTGGTAATGGTGCGGAGATAGCCAAGGCCACCGCCGATCAGGGCGCCAACGATCGGCCCGATGATCGGCAGGGGAATGGCGATGACGGCGCCCGCAGCCGCACCAATGGCGACATTGCGTCCCAGCGTATTGGGAATGGCCGATTTGGTCTGTTCGCCCGCCTGTTTGGCAAAATCGACCGCTTGCTTGCCAAGGTCGCTTTCCAGCGCCTTCTTGCCCAACTCGCTGTCGGCAAGCTTCTGGCCCATCTCACTGGCGGTCTGGAATGCTGACTCGGTCGCCTCCGCAACCTTCTTGCCGGTGTCGGTCTCGATGAACTTCTTTCCGGCTTCCATAGCTTCGGCCGCCAGCTTTTCGGCCTTGGCGGTCAGGTCATTGGATTTGGGTGCGTTGCTGTCGCTCATCACGTGCTCCTCCGTTTGGGTTAGCCGTTCGGATAGATCGGGAAGCGCGCGCACAGCGCCCGCACCCGGACGTTGACGGCGGCTTCGACGGCTGCATTGCCTTCGTCGCCATTCGCCACCAGCCCGTCGAGCACATCGGCGATCATGTCGCCGATCGCGGCAAATTCGCTTTGCCCGAAACCGCGCGTCGTTCCCGCCGGCGCGCCGACCCGAATGCCGCTGGTCTTGGTTGGCGGCAACGGATCGAACGGCACGCCGTTCTTGTTGCAAGTGATGCCGGCGCGTTCCAGCGCTTCATCGGCCTGTTTGCCGTTCAACCCCTTGGGCGTCAGGTCGATCAGCGCCAGATGCGTATCGGTGCCGCCGGCGACGACGGCACAGCCGCGCGCCACCAGCCGCGCGGCCAGCGTCTGGGCATTCGCCACGACGCGAACGGCATAATCCTTGAATTCGGGCTGCAACGCCTCGCCGAAGGCCACCGCCTTGGCGGCGATGACATGTACCAGCGGCCCGCCCTGCATGCCCGGAAACACCGCCGAATTGAACTTCTTGCCCAGCACTTCGCCGTCCGAAAGGATCATGCCGCCACGTGGCCCGCGCAGCGTCTTGTGCGTCGTCGTCGTCACCACATGGGCATGGGGCAGCGGCGACGGATGGATGCCGGCGGCCACCAGCCCGGCGAAGTGCGCCATGTCGACGTGCAGCCTGGCGCCGACCTTGTCAGCAATCGCCCGGAACCGCGCGAAATCGATGATGCGCGGATAGGCCGAGCCACCGGCGATGATCAGCACCGGCTTGTGTTCCACCGCCAGCCGTTCGACATCGTCATAATCGATCAGATGGTCCTCGCGGCGCACGCCATATTGCACCGCATGGAACCACTTGCCGCTCATCGATGGCGCGGCGCCGTGGGTCAGATGGCCGCCGGCATCCAGGCTCATCCCCAAAATCGTCTCGCCGGGCTTGACCAGCGCCAACATGACGGCGGCATTGGCCTGCGCCCCCGAATGCGGCTGCACATTGGCATAGGCGCAGTTGAACAGCTGTTTGGCGCGTTCGATGGCCAGCGTTTCGACAACGTCGGACGGGCCGCAACCCTGATAGTAACGCTTGCCCGGATAGCCTTCGGCATATTTGTTGGTGAATACCGACCCTTGCGCTTCCAGCACGGCGCGCGACACGATGTTTTCCGATGCGATCAGCTCGATCTGGTGCTGCTGTCGATCGAGTTCGGCGGCAACCGCTGCGGCAACCGCTGTGTCCGCCGCCGCCAGGTGCGTATCGAAGAAACCGGTGGGCAGTGTTTCGGTAACGGCGGGCTGGGTGCTCATGCGGCATCCTTCTGGTGATCGGGGGAAAGCTTTGCGACGCGGCCGGCGTGGCGGCCCCCTTCGAATTCGGTTGTCAGGAATTCGGCCACGCAATCGCGCGCCACTTCGATGCCGATGATCCGGCTGCCCAGCGCCAGGCAATTTACGTCATTATGCTGCCGCGCCAGCCGCGCCATCAGGCCCGAGGTGACCAGCGCACAGCGCACCGCAGGGTTGCGGTTGGCGGCGATCGAAATGCCGACGCCCGACCCGCAGACGATAATGGCAAAGCCCGCCCGGCCATCGGCGATCGCCGCCGCCGCGGCGGTGCCGAAATCGGGGTAATCGACCGACGCCTCGCTGTCTGTCCCCAGGTCGAGCACATCACGGCCGGCGGCGCGCAATTCGGCGACCAGCAGCGCCTTCAGCGCATAGCCGGCATGGTCGGATGCAAGGGCGATCATCGCATTCATCAACGGGCAGCGGCCTTTTGCGGATTCGGGCCCTGTATCTAGGTCATGCGGCAATTTCGGGCAAATGTTTTGCCGCCGTGCGGCATCGGGTGTCGTCGGCGGACGCCGGTTCACGATCGAGCGAAATCACGACGCCGGTCCGCCCGACGATCGGCCCGGCGGCGATTTTTGCGCCGCCAAAAGGCCGACAACATACATCGCGCCGTTGGCCATGAGGGTCAGCACCGACGATGCCACGAACAACCCGGCGGTCGCTGCCGGATCGAGCGTGATCCGCGCGCCGAGCCGCATGGCCAGGCTCGTGAAGAACAGATCCTTCGCCGGGATCAACGGCAGTCGGGCGCCCGCCATTTGCAAGGCGATGAAGATCATCCAGGTCTGCCACCCGGTCGACGGGATGGCGAGATGCCATTGCAGCGCCAGCATTCCCATGTACGTGCAAAGCCGCAGGGTGTGCAGCCCGAATACCGCGGCGCATTGGCCAAGCGACAGCGACAGAAAGCGCTTTCGCAGCACCGCACCCAACGCGACCAGCCCCAGGACAATCCCGCCGATGATCAGTGCCCCGCGCCGGAGCAGCGCCGCATCGCCCGCACCAAGCTTGTCCGCTGTGCTGGCGATGACCAACGCCAGCACGAGGAACGTCACGACATTGGCGGCCAGGGCGGACAAGATATTGACGTCGCGGACGTTTCGAAACGCGTCACGCTCGGCGACTGGCGTGTGCCTTGCGACCCACAGGATCAAGGCCGATTCGCCGGAATATTCCAGAACCGCTTCGTTATACACGCGTTTGCGCAGCAGGACCGGCAATATTCGTGGCCCGGTCTGCCAAAGCAGATGGTAGATAATCGCTTCGTAAAACGGCAAGGCGAAATAATTGACAGCAAAGACAACGTAAAACCAAGGCGTAATGGGCAGGTTTCGGGCCACTTCACCCCAGCCTATCGCGCTGAGATCGCGCACCAGCACCACAAGGACGATCAGCAGAATCAGCGCGCGCGCCGGCTTTTCGACACGCCGCCACACCCGGAGGATTAGTGGCCTAATTCGGGAGAATAGCGGCTCGGTCATCCCCGCAGCGCAAACCGCAGCGAACCATCCGGCATGGTTTCGCCTCTCCGCTTTAAATCCTGCACACCTCTCTCCCGTTGCGGCAGCGGCCGGACCGCACCAGCAATGGGCGCATCGTTACCCAGTGAATCGCTGTGGTGGAAGAAATTTCGACCCTTTTGCCGAGGTCATCCGTGCAAGCCCGGCAAGGCGCGCATGCGCGGGCGCTTGTCTTGCCCGGACCGTTGTGAAAGATGGCGCCAGTGCCGAAAAAGGGGAAATCGGGTGACCAAACGCATCGGGGTCGTCGGCGCGGGGTTTTCCGGCGCAGTGATCGCCCGCCAGTTGGCAGAAGCCGGCCATGCCGTGCTGGTAATGGACGAGCGCCCACATCTTGCCGGCAATTGTTTCAGTGAACGCGACGCGGCAACCGGCATATTGGTTCATCGCTACGGTCCACATATCTTCCACACCGATAGCCAGCGTGTCTGGGACTATGTCAACAGGTTCGCCAGTTTCATGCCCTATATTCATCGGGTAAAAGCCAATGTCGGTGGCAAGATTTTCAGCCTGCCGATCAATTTGCACACCATCAACCAGTTCTTCGGATGTGCAATGTCCCCCACCGAGGCACGAGCTTTCATCGCATCGCGGGCAAGGCTGGACATCGAAAACCCTGTCAGCTTTGAAGAGCAGGCGCTGCGTTTCGTAGGGCCGGAACTCAACCAGGCCTTTTTGGCAGGCTATACGCAAAAACAATGGGGAACATCCCCGGCGAATTTGCCGGCAGAAATATTGAAACGCCTGCCTTTGCGGTTCAATTATGATGACAATTATTTCAACCATCCATTTCAAGGCATGCCTAAGGACGGCTATACGGCATTGGTTGCATCGATTATCGATCATCCGCTTGCCGAAGTGCGTTTGAAATGCCGATTTGAAGATGTGGAGGAGGCATTTCACCACGTCTTTTATTCCGGCCCGATCGACCGTTTCTATAATTACGATCGTGGCCGCCTCGGCTATCGAACGCTCGATTTTGAAAGCGAGCGCCATCATGGAGATTTCCAGGGAACGGCGATCATCAACTATCCCGATAGCGACGTGCCGTTCACGCGCATCACCGAACACAAGCATTTTGCACCATGGGAGGTCGCCGAGCTGCCCGAAACGATCATCTATCGAGAATATAGCCGGGCGTGCGGCAAATCGGATATTCCCTATTATCCGATCCGCCTGCTCGCCGAAATGAAGATGCTGAAGGATTACGAGGAACGCGCCGCGGCCGAGACGGCATTGACGTTTGTCGGTCGGCTTGGCACTTATCAATACCTCGACATGGATGTGACAATCGCCCGCGCGTTGCATATCGCGGACGAGGCGGTGGAGAGGTTTCGTACCTGACGGGGTGCGAAACGGCCTTTTACGGCAGCGCGGCGGCCGGCGTTTTCGCAATGCTTCCCTTGCCCACCAACTGCCACCACAAACGGCGCGGGACAAGTCGCACCGCCTTGCCGAGCAATCGGTTGCCCGAGAAAATTGCGCACCATAACCGTTCCATATAATGACCGATTTCCGGGTTGCGATGCCTGGACAGCGCCTTGAGAAGCGTCTCGTAAAACGCCTTTGGCCGGCCTCGCACCGCGTCGCGGCTTACAGCGAAGCAGCCGGAAAAACTGACAACCATGACCGGCGGCAGCGGCCCCAGAAAGGCAGCGGCGAATTCCCTTATGTCGCCGCCGGCGGCTTCGATGTCACCGCGTTCGATACCGGCTCGATACCGCGGATCGCGCATCAACTTGCCGTGAATATCGATATCGAAAGCCATGTTGGAAAAGAACAGCTCCAGATCGCTGGCTGAAAAGCCGTCGCGCACCGCCGGAGCAAGATAATCCGCCAGATCGGGAAAGACATTGGCGCCAAGATCGTTGATCCGCCCCTGCACAAAGATCGTCACGTCGGCAAGATCATCATAATTGGCAACGATGTGATGCAGATAGCTTTGCGATTCGCGTCCGACATTCGGCAAGGAGATCGCCGTTGCCCGCGGATTGAGTGCGGCCAAAGCAGGCGCATCAATCGCATCACCCTTGTTATAGACCAGCACGCGCGGTTGAAACGACAATCCATCCAGCCAGCCCAGATCCTCGTTGTACCGGGCCACGACCAGATCGACTTGCAACGCATTTCCCCCAAAACCTGAATACAAACGACGGACGATCGGCCTTGTCCGGACGCCAGCGTCTCGTTCATCTGGACGATGTCGGCTTTAACGGCGTCAGAACCCCATGTCCCGCACGAACGCGATGTCCGAAACCACCCGGCTCCCGGTCGCATCGCGGCGCAATTGCACGACAAGGTCGATCACCGTGCCGGCATAGGCGATGATTTCGGCGCGACCCAGGTTGACGCGGGCCTGCAGCGCCAGCAAGGCCATCTGTTCGATGGCGCCGCGCGGGCTGTCGGCATGGATGGTCGAAATCGACCCCGGATGGCCGGTGTTGATGGCGCGCAGGAAGCTGAACGCCTCGCTGCCGCGCATTTCGCCCAGCAAAAGCCGGTCCGGCCGCATGCGCAGCGCCGCTTGCAGCAATTGTTCGGTGGTCACCGCCGCCTCGCCGGTTTCGCCGCGCACCGCGACCAGCCCCAACGCGTTCGGGCGATCGAGCGCCACTTCCGGCGTGTCCTCGATGACGATGATGCGCTCGACGGCCGGAATGCGCTTCAACAAGGCATTCAGGAACGTCGTCTTGCCGCTGCTGGTGCCGCCCGAAACCAGGATATTCCTGCGCTGGGCGACGGCCGCAACAAGAAACCCCATGACATCGCCCGCCGCAAGCAGGCGGCGCAGCCCGACCTCGGCCACGGCGGCGCTGTCGTCCTCGCCAATGCGCACGCCGGCAAAGGCGCCGGCGGCGGCATAATCGGCGAGGTCGATATCGACTTGGACATGCTTTCGAATGGCGATGGCGACATGGGTGCGGGTGGCGGGCGGCGCGATGATCTGGATGCGTTCGCCTCCGGGCAACAGGCCGGACAGCAGCGGCTGGGCCCGGTTGATACCCTGGTGGTTGGTGCGCGCCACCTGCGCCACCAACCGGCCAAGCGCCGTCACCGTCAATTCCGGC
>JACMOQ010000470.1 GCA_014377905.1 Acetobacteraceae bacterium
AGGAACCGGACCAACTGGTCGCGCACCAACGGGTCCTCAATCGCCGGCCGACCGCCGCGCCGCGTGGTCCGGGCGAGCACGACGACATCGACAACGCCGGGGGCAAGCCGCGCCGTGCCGCCAGCCTGGCCGCCGCTGGCACCTCGCTCGAAGGTCAGCGTCATCATGGCGATCTTCCAGCCCTCGCCTTCGCGCCCCATCAGGCAGTCCGCCGGAATGCGCGCGTCGCGGAAGAAGGTCTGGGTGAAGCCGTATTCACCGGTGAGCTTGCGGATCGGTTGGGTTTCGATGCCTGGGGTGCGCATCGGGGCAAGGAAGAACGACAGCCCGCCATAGCGCGGCTCGGGCGGGTTGGTCCTGGCGAGCAGGATCATATATTTCGCGTAGCTGCCGAGGCTGGTCCAAATCTTTGCGCCATTGAGGATATAATGCCCGCCATCGCGGGTCGCACGGGTTTGGCTGGCGGCGAGGTCGCTGCCCTGCTCTGGTTCGGAAAACCCCTGGCACCATATGTCATCGGCGTTGAGAATACCCTTGATGTAGCGTTGCTTTTCCGCCTCAGTGCCAATCGCCAGGATCAGCGGTCCTGCCCAGTTGAGGCCGATTGTGTTGGGAACGAACGGGACCTTCTGGCGCATCATCTCGGCATTGACGATGTCCTGATGGATTTGCGCGTGGCCGCCCCCGCCGTAAACGACCGGCCAGGCCATGCCGAGATAGCCGGCCTCATAGATTTTGCGCTGCCAGGACCGGAGATAGTCGAACTGGGCATCGGTGCCGACTTCCATGAAGGATTCCGGCAGCAGGAAATCTGGCGCCGCGGGGCGATTATCCCGAAACCAGGCGGCTACTTCGGTGCGGAAATCATCCAATTCGTTCATGGTATTGTTTCCTCGGAACCGGATTATTACCCCAACGCCATCGCGAGCGGCGGCGGGACATCATCGGGGATCGGGCAAACATAGGGCTGGCTGGCAATCCGGGCGGCGTGATCGGCCTTGGCCTGAGCAATCAGGCCTGGGTTGCGCAACGTATCGATCGCCGTGGCCGCCATGATTTTTGCCGCATGGATCATCCCCTTATGGGCAATGCCGGACTTGCCTTGCGCGGTGAGCTGCCAGCTATGGCCCGGCGTGCCGATCGCATAGGTTGCACCCCGGATTTGCGCGGTCGGCACCACCCAGCTGACATCGCCGACGTCCGTTGAACCGACACCTTCGTTGCTGTCGTAGTGCAACGGCACGATGTCGGTGCAGAGCGGATCATCAAGGTTCGGCTTCATCCCGAAACGCCGATACGCGGCCTCGACATCGCCGGGACGCAGGCTCGCCTGGATCTCGCGGGCGAATGCGCGATCGGCATCATCCCATTGCGGGACGCCAAGGCGGAGCAGATTGCCGTGCATCGCCTGTTCCAGCGGGGTATTGGCCAGTAGATTGGACATTCCGCTGACCGGCTGGGCTTGCATCCGCGTCTCCGTCATCAACGCGGCGCCTTCGGCAATCTTGCGCACCCGTGCGGCGAGCGGATGCAGATCGGCCAATTCACGGGCGCGCACAATGTAGCGGGTTTTGGCGCGAGCTTGCACGACATTGGGGGCAACCCCGCCGCCATCCAACAACGCGTAATGGATGCGGGCATCAGAGGGCATATGTTCGCGCAGATAGTTTACCGCGACATTCATCAGCTCCACCGCATCGAGCGCGGAACGGCCGAGATGCGGCGCGGCGGCGGCGTGGCTCGCGCGGCCGTGAAACGTAAAATCGATTGTCACCATCGCCAGCGAGTTGGCGTTGTTGACCGCGCAAAACGGTGCCGGATGCCACGACAGCGCGATATCGACGTCCTTGAAAGCACCGTCGCGCACCATGAACAACTTGCCCGCGCCGCCTTCTTCCGCCGGACAGCCGTAATAGCGCACCCGCCCTTTCAAGCCGTTCGCCGTCAAGTAGTCCTTCACCGCGGTCGCGGCGAGCATCGCGGCCGCGCCGAGCAGATTATGCCCGCAGGCATGGCCCGCGGCCTCACCAGGCCGCGGACTAAGCGTCGCAACCCCGGCTTGCTGACTTAATCCCGGCAGCGCGTCGAACTCCCCGAGGATCGCAATCACCGGGCCGTCATCCCCCCATTCACCGATTATCGCGGTCGGGATGCCAGCGATGTTTTCGCTGATCCGAAAGCCCTGTTCACGCAGCATGGCGGTATGCTCGGCGGCCGATCCGGTTTCTTGGAAGTTCAGCTCCGGCATTTCCCAAACCCGATCGGCAAGGGCGGTGAATTCAGCGGCACGGGCATCAACATGGCGCCAGATTTCTTCGGTGTTTTGCATGGAACAGCCCTCAGAACGAAAGACCAGAGTGTGGCGAGGGCGGGGGTGGGGGTCAATCGGGCGTCATGATATGGATGCTTCCGCACAGGAGTTCAGGGTGACGCTCGACATAAGAAGTTTGGAAAATGCCGTGCTGCGGCTGGCCGAAGGGCTGACGCGGTATAAGCAGGACACGAGCGATCTTCAGATCAGGGATGGGCTGATCCAGCGTTTCGAATTTACCTATGACCTTTGCTGGAAAATGCTCAAACGTTACCTGGAGATGGAGTCAGCGCTTACCGATAATTTCGATACCATGAATTTGGCCGACCTGATCCGAATAGGTAGTGAGCACGGCCTGCTGGCCGGCGATTGGCCGGTCTGGCGCCAATATCGGGCGCTCCGTAACATGACCAGCCACACCTATGACGAAGCCAAGGCACTGGACGTGGTGGCGCACATCCCGGCATTTCTCGCCGACGCGGTGTTTTTGCGCGACCAGTTGCGGCGACGTCTGGCATGACCAACACGCCGCCAATTACCATCACCCCCGAGCACTGGGCGATCGTGCGCAACATTTTGCAAAAACACGTGCCGGCATGCGCGGTCTGGGCCTTCGGATCGCGGGTTACCGGCCGGGTAAAGCCCTATTCTGACCTCGACCTGGCCGTGATCTCCGGCACGCCCCTCGGCTGGCATTTGATCGAGGACCTTAAGGAGGATTTCTCCCACTCAGACTTACCCTGGCGGGTGGACGTGGTGGATTGGGCATCCACCGATCCCGCGTTTCAGGCCATCATTGCCCGCAACAAAGTTGTGGTGCAGCAGTCAGTCTAGGGCGTGATCCGTTCCTGTTGAATCAGCGGACACGCTCTAACGTTTTTCAACTACGATCATCTTTAGCCGATCGAATGGGCAAGCCGATCGGATGATGCTCTAGCCGCCCAGCACCGTCCGAATTGCCGCAAGCGCATCGTCCGCCTTGTCCCCTTCCGGGCCACCCGCCTGGGCCATATCCGGCCGCCCGCCTCCGCCTTTGCCGCCAACCGCGGCTGCGGCCGCCCGCACCAGATCGACCGCGCTGTGGGTGCCCACAAGATCGGCTGAAACCGCGACCACAATGCTCGCCTTGCCCTCCGCGCTGCTGACCAAAGCCGCGATACCGCTGCCGAGGCTGACCAGGATGGCTTCCGCCAGCCCTTTCAGTTCGCGCGGCGCGACGTCGCCGAGGTTGCGCGCTGCAAGCTTGATCCCGGCGATATCCTCGATATCGGCCGCCGCACCGCCGGTCGCCAGCTTCTTCTGCAAATCGGAAACCTGACGCTCCAGCTTACGGCGGTCTTCCATGAGGGCTGCGATGCGATCGGGCAACTCAGCCGGGCTCGCCCGCAGCGCCCCCGCCGCCTCGCTCAGGCGGCGATCGGTTTCGTTGACCAGCGCCAACGCCGCTTCCGCGCATACCGCCTCGATCCGCCGCACCCCGGCGCTGACGCCTGCTTCGGCAACGATGCGCAGCAGCCCGATATCGCCGGTGCGCCGGACATGGGTGCCACCGCAGAGTTCGATCGACCACGCTGGCCGGGCTTCCTCGCCCACGCCCATGCTGACAACCCGAACCTCGTCGCCGTATTTCTCGCCGAACAGGGCCATCGCCCCTTCGGCGACCGCGGCATCGGGCGTCATCAGCCTGGTGCGCACCTCGGTATTTTCCCGAATGCGCGCGTTGACCTCGGCTTCCACCCAGGCCAGATCGTCCCGCCCGATCGGTGTCGGCTGTGACACGTCAAACCGCAGCCGATCCGGCCCATTGAGGCTGCCTTTCTGCTGGACATGGGTGCCCAGGCGGCGGCGCAGCGCCTCATGCAGCAAATGCGTTGCTGAATGATGCGCGCGGATCGCGGTGCGTCGGGTGTGATCGACCGTCGCCACCACCGGCTTGCCCAACTCCACCACCCCCTCGGTCACCAGCCCGAGATGGACAAAAAGCTCGCCCAGCTTCTTTTGCGTGTCGGTGATCTGGATGCGAAAGCCTGGGCCGCTGATCACCCCGTGATCGCCCAACTGGCCGCCCGATTCGGCATAGAACGGGGTCTGGTTGAGCAATAGCGCAACCTCGCTCCCCGCCTCCGCCCGCGCCACCGGATGCCCGGCCATCACCAGCGCAGTCACTTCGCCTTCCGCTGCTTCCGTGCTGTACCCCAGAAACTCCGAGGCCCCAAGTTTTTCACGGATTTCGAACCAGACCGTCTCGGTCGCCGCTTCGCCGCTGCCCGCCCAGGCTGCCCGTGCCCGCCGGCGCTGATCATCCATCGCGGCATTAAAGCCGTCAGTGTCGACGGTGCGGCCCTGTTCGCGCAGGGCGTCCTGGGTCAGATCGAGGGGAAATCCGAACGTATCGTAGAGTTTAAACGCCACCGCGCCCGGTAGCGCCGCGCCTTCGGCCAGCCGCCCGGTTTCGTCCGATAGCAGCCC
>JACMOQ010000471.1 GCA_014377905.1 Acetobacteraceae bacterium
CGGCGCTACACCAGGTCCGGCGGAGTCGCCTCGGCGACCAGCAGCGCCACCGCGTCCGCCAACCGCATGACCTTTTGTTCGCCGCCGGCAAGGTTGCGCAGCGCGACAGTCCCCTCCTCCGCCTCGCGCCGGCCGACGACGAGCATGTACGACGCCTTGGCCAGGCTGTGTTCGCGCACCTTCAAGTTGATCTTTTCGTTGCGCAAATCGATCTCGCTGCGCAGGCCAGCCTTTTGCAGCGCCGCCAGCACGGTGCCGGCATAATCATCGGCATCGGAAACGATCGTCGCCACCACCGCCTGCACCGGGGACAGCCACATCGGGAAGCGCCCGGCGAAATGTTCGATCAAGATGCCGATGAAGCGTTCGTAACTGCCCAGGATCGCCCGGTGCAGCATCACCGGCCGGTGCCGCGCGCCATCCTCGGCAACATAGGAAGCATCGAGCCGTTCGGGCAGCACCGTATCGGTCTGGATCGTCCCCACCTGCCAGGTCCGGCCGATCGCGTCGGTCAGGTGAAACTCCAGCTTGGGCGCATAAAACGCTCCTTCGCCGGGCAATTCTTCCCAGCCCCAGTCGGCATTGTCCCGCCCCGTTGCCGCCACCGCGTCGCGCATCGATTGTTCGGACCAATCCCACATCGCATCGGTGCCGAAGCGCTTTTCCGGGCGCAGCGCCAGCTTGATCGAATAGGAAAACCCGCCCAGGTCCTTGTAAACAAGGTCGAGCAGGTCGCAGAATTTGGCGATTTCGCCAACAATCTGGTCTTCGCGGCAAAAGATGTGCGCGTCATCCTGGGTGAACTGCCGCACCCGCATCAGGCCATGCAGCGCGCCATGCGGTTCGTTACGGTGGCAACAGCCCATTTCCGCCAGCCGCAGCGGCAGGTCGCGATATGATTTGATGCCCTGCCGGAAAATCAGCACATGCGCCGGGCAATTCATCGGCTTCAGCGCCATCCACTGCGCCTTGTCGGAAATCACCGGGCCATCATCATCGACGTTCGGCACTTCGTCGGGAATAACGAACATGTTCTCGCGATATTTGCCCCAATGGCCGGATTGTTCCCACTGCCGCGCGTCCATGATCTGCGGCGTCTTGACCTCGCGATACCCGGCCGCATCGAGCCGGCGGCGCATATAGGCCTCCAGCGCACGATAGATGACAAAGCCGCGCGGGTGCCAGAAAACGCTACCGTGCGCCTCCTCCTGCAGATGGAACAGGTCCATCTCGCGCCCCAGCTTGCGGTGGTCGCGCTTTGCCGCCTCCTCCAGCCGCAACATATGCGCATCAAGCTGCTTTTTGTTGAGCCAGCCGGTGCCATAGATACGGGAGAGCATCGCATTGGCCTGGTCGCCGCGCCAATAGGCCCCCGACACCCGCGTCAGCTTGAACGCCGCCGGATCAAGCTTGCCCGTCGACGGCAGATGCGGCCCGCGGCACATGTCGAGCCAATCCTCACCCGACCAGTAAACCGTCAGATCTTCGTTGCCCGGCAGCTCAGCAGCCCATTCGGCCTTGAACGTCTCGCCCTGCTGCTGCCAACGGCTGATCAACTGCTCGCGGCTCCACACTTGCCGGGTGATCGGCTTGTTGGCAGCAATCAAACCGCGCATTTCCGCCTCGATCGCCGGCAAATCTTCGTCGGTGAACGGCCCGCGCCCGGCCGGCGGCGCGAAATCATAATAAAAGCCATCGTCGGTCGATGGGCCAAAGGTGATCTGCGTGCCGGGGAACAGCCGCTGCACGGCTTCGGCCAAAAGATGCGCGAAATCATGCCGAACGAGCTCCAGCGCGTCGGCCTCGTCCTTCGCCGTCACCAGCGCCAGCGTCGCATCGTGATCGATCGGCCGCGACAGATCGACAATCTCGCCATCGACCTTCGCCGCCAGCGCCGCCTTCAACAACCCCGGCCCGATGCTCGCCGCCACATCGGCGCCGGTAGTCCCGCGCGCGACATTGCGCACGGAGCCATCGGGAAGCGTCAGGGCAATAAGATCGGACATAACAGCCTTTGAACCGGAAAAATGCCGCAAGGTATGCGCGGCCCGCCGCAAATAGCCAAATCCGCGCCCGCCCGCCACCACCAACTGCGCGCGGCGGCTGCCGGGGGCGATGGTTGGCTCGGAACGAACCGGCAGGCGCCGCGTTCACATTCACGACCGCTCCCTTGGTGCCGCCATGCATTTCCGGGGTGATTGACCGAAATCAATGCGCCGGCGCCCTGCCCGCCTATCGGTCCCGCCTGTCAGCGACAGGATCGCCATGGCACCCGCCACCGTCCGCCAGCATTATTCCACGCTGTCGCGGTCGCTGCATTGGCTGACGCTGGTGCTGCCGCCGCTCGTCGCCCCCGACAAGGCCTTTGCAGACCAGCTAAAGGAAATTCATGAAACACTTGCCACGACAGGATATTTTCTTATCGGAGCGCACGCGTTGGCCGGGTTGTTCCACCATTATATCGCCAAGGACGACACGCTGCGCCGGATGCTGCCGGCAGCAGGGCATAGGGAACGTGCCTCCGGCGGCTGGGGCCGAAGACCCCAGACCCCATTTTACAAATAATGCCGGGAGCAACCTCAGCCTCCGGGCGCGCCCAATAAATCTGGGTCTGGGGCCCTC
>JACMOQ010000472.1 GCA_014377905.1 Acetobacteraceae bacterium
ACCACCGCGCGCAACGCCGGTGCGACAGCATTGGTCGGCGCAGCCGGCCACGACAGCGCAATCGTTTCCGGCGCGTCGCCGACAAAATTCCGCGACAGGTCGTACAATACCGGGTCGAGAAATTGGCCCGCCAGCGCCCGCAGCATCGCCGGCTTTATTGACGGGAACGCCGCCGCGCCTGAAAGGACCGCCAAGGCGAGCCCGCGCGCCGGATCGGGCGTTTGGACCAGATAATCCTTAAGAATCTGCGCCTTGGCAGGTTCGCCCTGGGCAAAGGCCAACGCGTCAACCAGGGCGGCAAAGGCGATCACTGTCCGTCTTCCACGCCATAGCCGATCAGCCGCAGCGCGCGTGCCCGCCGACCACGCTTGCCGATTTCGTGGATTAAGGCGGCTTCACTGCCATGGGTGATCCAGATTTCCGGCGCGCCAACCTCGGCGATCGTGCCCAGCAATCCATCCCAATCGGCGTGGTCGGAAATCACCAGCGGCAAATCGGCGCGGCTTTGCAGGGCGCGCTTCCTGACCCGCAACCAGCCGGACGCCTGCACCAGCACCGGATCACCCAACGCGGCCGGCACGCTGGAGAGCGGCGCGAGGACGATCGCGCCACGCGATGGTGCCTCGGCGAGCTTGCGCAAATCGCCGAGCCCGATGCCAAAATTCTCATAGATTTGGCACATTGTTGAAACGGCCGGATGCAGGTGGATCGGGCCATCCCAGCCCGCATCGCGCAACAGGCAGATCAGCCTTTGGGTCTTGCCCAGCGAATAGCAGCCGACAACATGGCTGCGGTCCGGCAAGCGCGCGACGCTGGCGAGCAGTTTACCGACCTCGTCCGCCGCGTCCGGATGGCGGAATATCGGCAGACCAAAAGTCGCCTCGGTGACAAACACATCGCACGCAATGGGCTCGAACGGCGCGCAACTGCGGTCGGGCTGGCGCTTGTAGTCGCCGCTGACCACGACGCGCTGGCCGGCATATTCGATCGCGATCTGGGCGCTGCCAAGCACATGGCCGGCCGGTTGCAACCAGATCGCGACCTCGCCGAGCCGGAGAACCTCGCCCCAATTGAGGGTTTGATAGATGGTTCGCCCGGTGCCGAGCCGTGCCCGCATTAACGCCGCGGTCTCGGGCCGGGTCAGCACCGCGGCATGGCCGGCGCGGGCATGGTCGGAATGGGCATGGGTGATGACCGCGCGGTCCACCGCCCGGACAGGATCGATGAAAAACCCGCCGGGTGCACAAAACAGCCCCTCGCGGCGGGGGTAAAGCCAGGTTTCGGGATGTACCATGGGCCATAATGGGCCAAGTTCGACCATGCTCGCCAGCCACCCCGCGAAATGCTACACGGGGCGAACATAAATGGGGACGGACACCGCCATGCCGATCGCATTCACCCTGGTTTGGATCCTGCTGCTGGTGCTTATCATCGTCACCATGTTCGCGGGGGTGAAGACAGTCCCGCAGGGTCAGGTCTGGACGGTGGAGCGCTTCGGCGCCTACACCCGCGAATTGCAGCCGGGAATGAGCTTCCTGATTCCATTCATCGACCGGGTTGGCCGCAAGATCAACGTCCAGGAAACCGTGCTCGACATCCCCGAACAAAGTGTCATCACCGGCGACAACGCAACTGTCGCGGTTGACGGGGTGATTTATTACCGCATCCTTGAAGCGTCGAAAGCCGCGTATCAGGTCGCCAATCTGAACCAGGCACTGTCGACCCTGGCGATGACCAATATCCGCGCGGTGATTGGCGAAATGGCGCTTGATGCGGCGTTGTCATCGCGTGAACGGATCAACTCGCAATTGCTGACGGTGATTGATGGCGCGACCACGCCATGGGGGGTCAAAGTGCATCGGGTGGAAATCCGCCGCATCGAGCCGCCGGAAAACCTTATCAAGGCGATGAATTTACAAATGACCGCCGAGCGCGAACGCCGCGCCTTGGTTACCAAAGCCGATGGCGAGCGCGAAGCCGCTATTGCGCGCGCCGAGGGCGCCAAGCAGAGCCTGATCCTGGCCGCCGAGGGCCGCCAGCAAGCCGCCAACCGCGATGCCGAAGCCCGCGAACGGCTGGCAACCGCGGAAGCGATGGCCACCAACGTTGTCGCCCAGGCCGCGCGCGATGGCGGGGAAGCAGCGTTGCGCTACTTCATCGCCCAGGAATACGTCAAAGCCTTTGGTGCAATGGCGGCATCGCCCTCCAGCCGGCTGGTTGTGGTGCCGATGGAGGCCAGCGCCATGGCCGGCGGCATTGCTCAGGCGATGGAATTGTTGCGGGCGCCGCCAATCGCTGCGACCGCCATCGCTGCCGGATCGGTGCCGCGCACATGACCGCGCCGGCGATCTGGCTGGTGGCCGGGATGGCGCTGCTGGTTGCCGAGGTTTTGATCCCTGGTGTGTTTATGATGTGGCTGGGGATTGCAGCCCTTGGCACCGGGGCGCTGCTCCAGTGGCAGGACATGGAGTTCGCCTGGCAGGTGCTCGCCTTCGCGCTGCTGGCGGCCATCGCGCTCGGTATCGGGGTGCGGATACGACCGGCCCGCCCGCACGCGACTTTGAACACCAAGGAAGCCGGCCTGCTCAATCGCAGCGCGCGGGTGATCGTCGCCGGCACCCATGATATCCGGGTGCGGGTTGGCGATACGGACTGGACGGCCCGGCTTGCCCATAATGTGCCGCAGGCGATTGTCGGGGCGGAGCTGAAAGTCGTCGGAGTTGACGGCACGACGCTGATCGTCGGTTAGACGGTCATGCGAAAAGTGGCGGCCATCGTGCTTGGCGTGCTGGGCGTGTGGCTTACGCCGCCCGCCAATGCCCAGCTAAGCCGGCAAGTAGTCGAACTGGTCGATGGGCCAGACGGCATCCCGCGGCGGGTGCTATTCCTGCTGCCCAACCGGCCGGTGGGCGCGGTGCTGCTGTTCCCGGGGGGCAGTGGGGTGGTCGGGATCGGCGTCGCCGGGTTCATCAACCGCGATGATAATTTTCTGATCCGCAGCCGCGAATTGTGGCGGTCCGAGACTTACGCGGTGGCGCTGCCTGATGTGGCCGCCAATGTGTCCCTGCTCGGACATCGTAGCGAGGCGGAATTTGCCGACATCCAGGCTGGTATTCTCGCCCGTTTGCGGGTGCTGGCCGGCGCGGTGCCGATATTTCTGGTTGGCACCAGCCAGGGCTCAATCGGTGCGATGAACCTCGCTGCCCGCCTGCCGCCGGGGCGGATCGCCGGGTTGGTGCTTACCAGCACGGTAACGCGGGCTAGCGGGGCTGGTGAAACGGTTTTCGACGCCCATCCTGAACAGGTTCTGGTGCCCACCTTGATTGTCAATCACGATGCCGATACCTGCCGCATTGCGCCACCGGGCGATGCCGCAAAAATCGTCGCAGCCCTGACCGGGGCGCCGCGCAAGGATATCCTCGCCATTTCCGCCCAGTCCCCGCTCCGGGATGGGCCGTGCAGCCCGTTTGGTCCACACGGCTTTCTCAACATCGAAGGCTCGACCGTGCGCCGCATCACCGCCTGGATGCGGCAGATTTCCCCCTGATATTTAACCTAAAAGCCAAGACGCGACTCGTTTTTTGACGAATCGCACGCGGAAGCGATTTAGGCGATTGCGGGCGCATTCGCGGCGAGGTAATTAAGGGCTTCACAAGCTTTCTATCGTAGGATGCGCTCGTGGCGCTTCACCGTCCCCGCAGAATTTTTCGTTCAGAATCAAGTCGTTTTGGCGAATATTTTTCTGGCCGTCTCGTAGCCGTCGGGCTTGGCCTGGCGAGTTTCGCGGCAATGCTGATGGTTGCCGTGCCGGCCGACCTGTTCGGCCGTGCGAGTGGCATTGCCACGACGATTTCTGCCGAGGCGCCGCAGGTCGCGGTGATCGACGGCGATACGTTGCGCCTGCGTGATACGCTGGTCCGCTTGCAAGGCATCACCGCCCCGATGCGCGGCAAATCCTGCCAAGACGCCACTGGGCACGAATTCGATTGCGGCGAGGCAGCAACCCGTGCGCTCGCCAATCTGGTGCGCGGCCGGGCGGTGTCGTGCCAGATTGACGGCCGCGATCGCCGCGGTTTCGCCCAAGCGCAATGCGACGCGGGTGGGATAGACCTCGGGCAGGCCATGGTGTCGACCGGGTGGGCGGCGGCAAGCCCGGTCGCGGGTGCGCTGGTGACGGCAGAATCCCAAGCACGGCAGCACGGACTTGGGCTGTGGCAACCGGGCGGGCCGAGCAAACCCTGACCGGCCATTATAATGCTGCACCCGCGAAGGTTGCGTCCGACGACACACCGCCGTAGGTTTTGTTTCAAGTCGGGGCGCGCGCCGCGATGGCACGGCCCGCATCACACGGGCCATGCCATGGCGGGGTCACACTTTGGCAACCTTACGCGGATTACAATCGAAACAGGGTCGACGCCCGCGAGCGTCGCCGGACAAAGGAAAATATCATGACCGGCACGGGACATACAGGCGGAGGCACCGTCACCATCAGCCTCGACGGGACGAACAAGTCGATCAAAATACCGCTAATATCCGGCACAGTCGGGCCGGATGTGCTTGATATTCGCAAACTTTATAATGAACTCGGGATATTCACCTACGATCCCGGTTATGGCGGCACGGCGTCCTGCGACAGCCGGATCACCTATATCGACGGCGACGAGGGCATCCTGCTGCATCGTGGTTACCCGATCCAGCAACTCGCGGAAAAATCGAGCTTTCTCGAAGTCGCCTATCTGCTGCTGAACGGCGAACTGCCCAACCCGGCCGAAAAGAAAACCTTCGAAGACGGCGTCATGAAGCACACCATGCTGCATGAGCAGCTGCGTCGCTTTTTTGATGGCTTCCGCCGCGATGCCCACCCGATGGCGATCATGTGCGGCGTCGTCGGCGCGCTGAGCGCTTTCTATCATGACAGCCTTGACATTAATAACGCGGAACACCGCCGCATTTCAGCTTTCCGGCTGATCGCCAAAGTGCCGACCATCGCCGCCTGGGCCTATAAATATTCCGTCGGCCAACCCTTCATGTATCCGCGCAATGACCTCGGCTACGCGGAAAACTTCCTGTATATGATGAACGCTGTCCCGGCCGAACCATACTACGTGAACCCGGTGCTGGCCCGTGCGATGGATCTGATCTTCATCCTGCACGCCGATCACGAACAGAATGCCTCCACCGCCACTGTCCGCCTTTCCGGCTCCACCGGCGCCAACCCGTTTGCCTGTATCGCGGCCGGCATCGCCAGTCTGTGGGGCCCTGCCCATGGTGGCGCCAATGAAGCGGTGCTGAAAATGCTCGCCGAAATCGGTACGGTCGAAAACGTCAAGCCCTTCCTTGAAATGGTGAAGAACAAAAACAACCATGCCCGGCTGATGGGCTTCGGACATCGCGTTTATAAGAATTTCGATCCGCGCGCTGTCATCATGCAGGCAACCTGCCATGCCGTGCTGAAAGAACTTGGAATCAAAGGCGATCCGATGCTCGATCTGGCGATTGAGCTGGAAAAAATTGCCCTCAGCGATCCCTACTTCGTCGAACGCAAACTCTACCCGAACGTCGATTTCTATTCCGGCATCATCCTGAAAGCGATGGGCTTCCCCACCAGCATGTTTACCGTGCTGTTCGCCGTCGCCCGCACCACCGGATGGATCAGCCAGTGGAAAGAATTGATCGAAGACCCCAGCCAACGCATCGGCCGCCCGCGGCAGGTCTACACCGGTGCTACCTCACGCGACTACGTGCCGTTGGCGGGCAGATAAACGCAGGCAAGGCCAGCCGCACAAGCGCATTTCGCCGGCGCATTTCCGCCCAATTTCAGGCACATACCATCCTCGGCAAAAGGACGCAGTGATGGATTGGGCGGGTCGCAGAATACTGGTCACCGGCGGCGCCGGATTTCTCGGCGCCAATCTCTGCCATGCGTTAGCCGCGCGTGGCGCCCAGGTAACTGCGTTGGATGGGTTCCTGTTCGGCGGCGGGGCCAATCCGGCCAATCTTGAGGGTGCGGGCGTCGATCTCGTGCACGCCGATATTCGCGACTATGACCTCCGAAATCTGTGTGAGGGTCGTGAGGTGATTTTCAACCTCGCCGCCCAGACCAGCCATATGGGCGGCCAACGCGATCCCTTGGCGGATATAGCAGTCAACGCGGTCGCACAGGTGCGGCTGATCGCAGCCGCACGGGAAGCAGCCCCCGATGCGGTGGTGGTGCATGCCTCAACCCGACAATTTTATGGCACGCCGGACTATCTGCCGGTCGATGAACGCCACCCGGTGCGCCCCCCCGATGCCAACGGCGTATCCAAGTTCGCCGGGGAGCAATATTGGATGATCGAGAACCGCACGGTGGGCCGGCCGGTGGTGTCGCTCCGGCTGACCAATTGCTACGGGCCGCGTTTGCGGATTCGCGACGCGCGGCAAACATTTCTCGGCATCTGGATCCGATGCGTGCTGGAGGGACGTCCGTTCGAGGTTTGGGGCGGCGATCAGCTGCGCGATATGACCTATGTTGACGATGTGACCGAAGCTTTCTTGCTGGCCGCAAGCACGCCGGCATGTTTCGGGCATGTCTATAACATTGGTGGCCCGCCGCCGGCGTCGTTGCGGGAAATTGCCGAAATCACCTGCCGGGTTGCCGGCGCGGACGCGCGTTTCACCACACGGGAATTCCCGGCTGACCGTAAGTCGATCGACATTGGCAGCTACCACGCCGATGATCGGGCGTTTCGTGGCGCCACTGGATGGGCGCCTCGGGTGGGGCTCGAAGACGGGATCAGCCGTTCGCTGGACTGGTACCGCACCAGGCTTGCCGCATATTTGTGAAAGGTTTCGCCCGATGATCCCGCAAGCCAATCCCGGCGCTGGCTACCGCGCGCTTAAACCAGAAATCGACGCCGCGGTCGCCCGCGCGCTGAATTCTGGCTGGTATATTCTTGGCGCCGAAGGCCGCGGGTTCGAGGCTGAATTTGCCGCCTGGCTCGGCGCCACCCACGCAGTTGGTTGCGCTAATGGTACCGACGCTTTGTGCCTGGCGTTGCGTGCCTTGGGAATTGGGCCGGGCAGCACGGTGGTGACGGTTTCCCATACCGCAGTGGCGACAGTCGCCGCGATCGAAATGGTCGGCGCGACACCGCTGCTGATCGACATTGATCCGATCCACTACACAATTGACCCGGTCGAGCTTGGCGCCATGCTTGCCCATCCGCCGGCTGGTCTGCCGCCCATCCGGGCGGTGATTGCGGTGCATCTTTATGGCCCAGCCGCCGATCTCGACGCCATTCTGCCGCTTTGCGCCCGGCACGGCGTGGCCTTGATTGA
>JACMOQ010000473.1 GCA_014377905.1 Acetobacteraceae bacterium
AAATCGTCGTAGCTGCCAACGTTGATGACGCCCAAACAGCCGACGGCCCGGGCGGACGGTTGCAGGTTGCAGTTGTCGATCGACTTTGGGTGGAATTGGAGGATGCCGCGCGCGCCGCGCTCGGCACTTTAACCCTCGATGACCTGATCCGCCGCGCCCAGGCCGCGGGATTGAAAAGGCCGTCGAGCGAGCCCATCAGTTTTGCGATCTAGATGACTGTTTTACGATAATTTTTATCCCTAATCCTTGCTTTAGATGGCCAAAAACAACGCCGCCAGCCACGCTGCTCCAACTGCAACGCAGGCCCAAACCACCTCAACGCTGGTAATCATCGGTTGTTCGTCCGGGCAGGGTTCAGCGTCGGTCGGCTCGCATTCGACAAGGCCCGGCAGCACATCACCAAACGGGGCCGAGGACAGACCCCCATTGCCAAAGAACCGGAGTGTATTTTGCGCTGTCATTTGGATGATCTCCTAATTCACGTTTGACATATGGTATTTTAGTGATCATGTGCAAGCGGAAAGTGAATTACACTTCCCAGGAGACTCCCGATGGACCCGCAAGACGCTGCTCAATCGACCCCGCGCGCTTTATCTGGCGTTGAGCGATTGAAGGAATCCTCCCGCCGACTGCGTGGCGATCTGGTTGCAGACCTCGCAAGCCCTGGCAGCCAGGTCACCGAGGATGGTTATAACTTACTGAAATTTCACGGTAGTTACGAACAGTACGACCGCGATACCGCAACCGCCCGAAAGCAGATTGGCGAGGAAAAGGAATACAGCTTCATGCTGCGGGTGCGTATGCCAGGCGGCATTCTGACCGCCGCGCAGTATCTCGCGCTCGACGGGTTGGCCGACCAGTATGGCAACGGCACCTTACGGATTACCACGCGCCAGGGCATACAATTTCACGGAATTATTAAGGGGAATTTGAAACCCACAGTAGCGGTGATCAACGCAACGCTGCTTACCACCCAGGCGGCCTGCGGCGACGTGGTGCGCAATGTGATGACCACGCCAGCACCAATTCGCGATGCCAAGCACGCAAGGCTGGTCGCCGACGCCAAACTATTATCCGCTCAATTGCTGCCGGCCAGCCGCGCTTATCATCAGATTTTCCTAGACGAACCCGATACCGGCGAGACCGAGGCCGAACCGCTGTACGGCGCCACCTACCTGCCGCGCAAATTCAAGATCGCCATCGCTGCCCCGCATGACAACACGCCGGACATCTTTGCCAACGATCTCGGCTTCCTGGCGATTTTCGAGAACGATAGTCTGCTGGGCTACAATGTCGCCATCGGCGGCGGCTTCGGCATGACCCATAACCGACGCGACACCTTCCCCGCAGTTGCTTCCCTGATTGGCTTCGTTGGTCCCGACCAGCTTTTGCTCGCCGCCGAAACTGTGATCGCTTTCCAGCGCGACCATGGCGACCGCAGCGACCGCAAGCGCGCCCGGCTGAAATACGTCATCGCCGATCGCGGGCTGGACTGGGTGCGGGACCAGTTGACCTCCACCTACCGCCTGCCTTTGCAACTCGTCCACGCTATGCCGCCAATCAAGGTGCCAGAACTACTCGGCTGGCACGACCAGGGCGACGGATTGCTCTGGCTCGGCATACCCCTGCCATCGGGCAGGATTGAGGACAGCAAAACCGTCCCCTTTCGCACCGCGCTGCGCGAAATTGTCGAGCGCTTTGGCCCTGACCCCGTCATGACCCCGCAACAGGACGTGCTGTTGACCAATATCCGCCCGCTCGACCGCCTCACCATCGAAGCCCTGCTGCGTGCCTATAAAATACCGCTCAGCGAAGACCTCACTCCGATGTCGCGCTGGGCACTCGCCTGCCCCGCCTTGCCCACCTGCGGTCTTGCACTAACCGAGGCCGAGAGGGTCCGCGCGCCTTTAATCGCGCGTTTCGAAACCTTGTTCGCCAGCCACGGCCTCGCCGGTGAACGGCTGAGCCTGCGCATCACCGGCTGCCCAAACGGCTGCGCGCGGACCTACACCGGCGATATCGGCTTGGTCGGCCGCGTCCCTGGATCGTACGCAATCTATGTCGGCGGCGATTTCGCCGGCACACGGCTGTCGTTCAAACTGCATGAAAGGGTGAAGGAGGAGGCATTGGAGGCAACGCTCGCCCCGGTGATCGCGGCCTTTGCCAGCGACCGTCTGCCCCAGGAAGGGTTTGGCGATTTTTGCAATCGGTTGGGTGCGGCGACCTTAATGGCGTTGACCTAGAGTAAGAAAACGACAAAGGTTTTAGGGAAGAAGGGTTTGTTTGTGATCAAAAAGCACTGCTTTACTAAATTTTTTCGGGAACTTCCTAAATGCCTGACTTCAAACTCGCCATCCTCCCGGTCACCCAGTTCGAACAGAACTGCTCGCTGCTTTGGGAGGAAGACAGCAAGCGCGCCATGGTGGTCGACCCCGGCGGCGACGCCGACGAGATCATGGCTAACATCGAAAAACTCGGCCTTAAGGTCGAATTGATCCTGCTTACCCACGGCCATCTCGACCATGTCGGCGGGGCAATGGCGTTGAAGGAGATGCTGGGGGGCGCGGTGCCGATCCACGGGCCGGATATCCGTGACAAGTTCCTGATGGACGGCGTCGCCGCGTCCGCCGAGGGCATGGGCATGACCGGGATGGCGAACTGCACCCCGGATCTGTGGCTTGAGGAAGGCGATACCGTCGATCTCGGCATGTTCCATTTCGACATCTATCACTGCCCCGGCCATTCGCCCGGCAGCCTGGTTTATGTCGACAAGAATTTGCGCTTTGCCTTTGTCGGCGACGTGCTGTTCTGCCGGTCAGTGGGACGCAGCGATTTCGAGTATGGCGACGGCACCCTGCTGGTGCGCTCGATCCGCCGCAAACTGCTGCCTTTGGGCGATGATATCGGTTTCATCTGCGGCCACGGCCCGGCTTCGAGTTTTGGCGAGGAACGCAAGCAGAATCCGTTCTTGCAATTCGCGCCATGATCCTAATCGGTCAGTATGACAGCCCGTTCGTGCGCCGCGTCGCAATCGCGTTCCGGCTGTACGAAATGGAATTTGAACATCGGCCCTGGTCCACCTTCGGCGATGGTGACAAAATTGCGCCATTCAACCCTCTGCGCCGAGTACCCACGTTGGTCCTATTCGATGGCGAGGTGGTGATCGACAGCACCACCATCCTGGATTTTCTCGACGAGGAGGTTGGCCCATCCCGCGCGATGCTGCCGGAATATGGCCCCGCCAGGCGCGCGGCGTTGAAAATCTGCGCGCTCTCGACCGGCCTCGCCGACAAGGCGGTGGCTCTGGTTTACGAGCAAGCGCTGCACGCGCAAACCTCCGAGATCTGGCTCGCGCGCTGCCGTGACCAAGTTGAGGCAGTTCTCGATGCGCTCGAAGTGTCGCGCGCGGCCAGCAACGCGCCGTTCTGGTTCGGCCACATGATTTCCCACGCCGACATCGCCTTCGCCTGCGCCTGGCGCTTTGTCACTGAAGCCCATCCCAGCGTGGTGGATATCGCGCGCTGGCCGGCGCTGGCCCAAGCTGCCGCGCATTGCGAGGCATTACCAGCCTTCGACGAAATCAAGCAGGTGTTCATTCCGCCAAGATAGGCTAGGTCAGTTATCGCGCAGGCGAAGGTCGCGTAACCGCAACATCCCATCCGGTACCATGATCAGCCCGTCCAGCCGCGCTGAGGTGCCAGCAATCAACCGCCCGTTCCACAAATAAATGTAAGGCCGATCGTCGAGATAAATTTTGGCCGCAGCATCATAGGCGATTTTGCGTTTCGCAAAATCGGTCGTGCCACGCCCTTCGTTCAGCAAGCGATCAACCTCCGGATTGCAATAGCGCCCGCCGTTTAGCGCCATGCCACAGGCGTTGAAATTATAAAGGTTGGCATCGATGTCGGTGCGCCCGCTCCACAATATAATCAGCGATTCAAAATCGCCATCAGTCCATTGCTTCAGCAGCGTGGCGACCTCAACGACCGTAAGTTCGATGTCGATCCCCGCCTCGCGCGCCATGGCCTGGATCACCTCCGCCGCCTGACGGAATTCGGTGGTGTTGGGAACCGACATCTGCATCTTCACTTGGTCCAGCCCGGCTTGTTTCAGCAAGGCTTTGGCACGCGCGAGATCTCGCGGCGGCACTGGAACATTGGCGCTGTAGAAAGGGCTTTCCGGTTGGACCGACTGGTTGCCGGGGATATAGGCCCCATTGAACGCCACCTGATTGAGGATCTGCCGATCTATAGCCGCATCAAGCGCCTCGCGCACCAGTTTGCCACGACCGAGCTTGCCCTCGGAACGGCGACCGTTGCCGACATTGATCGCGATATAGCCGGAAACTAATCCAGTACTCATATGCAGCTTGACCCGTTTATCGGCGGCCATGGCCGCGACATCGGTCGGATTCACCGCCTCAATAATCTCCAGACTGCCGGCGCGCAGATTGGCGGCTCGGATGGTGGTGTCAGTTATCGGTTGATAGATCACCTTGTCGAAATGAAACCGGCCTGCGTCCCAATGTTCTTTGAAGCGTTCGAGCTCAATACGGTCCTGCGCAATCCGGCGGACGAACTTGTATGGCCCCGCGCAGCCAGGAGCGGCGGCAAATGCCTCGCCGGTCTGGGCCGCCGTACGGGTCGACATCATCATCCCGGCACGGTCCGACAAGGCCGCGACCAGCGGGGCGAACACCGAACTCATCGTGATGCGCACCTCTAGCGGCCCCATGGCATCAATTGCTGCGACCGGGCCGAGTTCAGCTTTTCGGGTCGAGCCAGCCATCCGCAAATGGCGCTCAAGGCTGGCCTGCACCGCGGCGGCATCCAACGCAGTACCGTCATGAAACGTCACGCCAGGGCGCAGACTCAAGGTGAGGGCGCGCCCGTCATCGCTCCATTTCCAGGCAGTCGCAAGTTGGGGCACAAAATTCAACTTCGCGTCGATATCGACCAGCTTGTCGCACATCGCAGTGAATACCTGACGCCCCGCGACGCTGCGCGACAAGGTCGGGTCAAGTATGTCGGGGTCGCTGCTGATCCCGATGCGGAGCGTTTGCGCCGGCGTCGCCGCGCCTAGTAACGACAAACCCAGGCCCAGCGCAGCCACCATTTTCCAACGCGTGTTCATTGTTGGTCTCCGATCAGAAAATTGCCCGCAGGGCGGCAGGTTACGGTAACCCTGTCGGTTTAATTGCCGCCGCTGTCATACAAGTCCGAGTATTGTCCCTCAACCCAATGTGGACCAAACGCTATCGCTGTTCCCCGCACATGTCACGTAAATCCCCCGATATTGGGCCGAGGACCGCCTGTCAGGAGCGCGACCCACCCTGCGGCTCGATTGGATGGGCGTCAACAGACCCGGCCAGCGGTTGCACCAACATCCGGTCAAGCCGCAACTCGCCTGGATCGCGAAAGCGCTCCAGACCAATGGTCATGCCCGCCTGCCCGCCCGTGGGCTCGGCGCAATACGTACCGAACACCCGATCCCACCATGGCAGATTGAAGCCGAAATTGCTGTTGGTTTCGCGCGGCACCACCGAATGATGCACGCGGTGCATGTCGGGCGTCACCACAATCCAGCGCAGTACCGATTCCAACCAAGCCGGCAGCCCGACATTGCCGTGGTTGAACATCGCGGTCGCGTTGAGGGCAATTTCGAACACCAGCACCGCAATCGGCGGCGCCCCCAACGCTGCCACGACCAGGAGTTTCAATCCCATTGAAAGCAGGATTTCAATCGGATGAAACCGCGTGCCGGTGGTCACATCAAAGTCGAGATCGGCATGGTGCATACGGTGCAAACGCCACAGCGCCGGAACCGCATGAAACAAAGCGTGCTGGAGATAAATTACCAGATCGAGCACCAGGACGGAAACGACGACCCTGACCCAGCCGGGCAGCGTCACCGCATTGAGCGCACCCCAACCGCCCTGCTCGCCCAGTATCGCAAGGGCAACCGCGGTGACCGGAATCGCCAACCGCACACCAACAGTGTTGAGCACCACAAGCCCCAGATTGCTCGGCCAACGCCGCCAGCGCGACACGCTGCGGGGGCGACGCGGCGCCAGCGCTTCCCAGACCGCCATCGCGAACAGGATGCCGAGGAAGATGCCGAGCCTTATGGCGGGTTCATGGCCGAGAATGAATTCTGACATCCCCCCGCTTCCGCGCTACCCCCGCCGCACGTTCCATGGATAAGACGCCGATCCATCCAAAATGCCGCTAATATCGCTGCGCCGGGCTGTATAAACCCCATATTGCCCGAGCGGCAGGAAAGGCGGATCGGCAAACAGAACGCGTTGCATGCGGTCGAAAAGCGGCCGCTGGGAAACACTCGGGCTGCTTGACAGCCATTCCTGCGATGCCGCCTCGATTTCGGGCTTTTCATACCACCCGGTCCAGCCTTTTCCGCCCTGACCGCGAATGTACATGTTGAGGGCGGGATTGAGCATCGACGGCATCGAGCCCGATGTGTGGTAAAGACTCCACCCACCTTTCTCGACCCCTTCGCGACTGGTGGTGCGCTGGATCATTGTGCCCCAATCCATCGGTTGGAAATCCACGTTCATGCCGATGCGTTTGAGCAAATCCGCGCTCACCTGGCCAAAGGCGCCAAGCTGGGGATAGTCCATCGGCGCCATTATCACGGTACGCTCGCCATTATAGCCCGATGCCGCCACCGCGGCCTTGGCCGCCGCTTCCGACAGCGCCGGCATGTCTGCTTGACCCAGCTCGGTCACATCTGCAACCCCGCAGGGCATCATTGCCTTGCACTGGCGCCAAGTCTTTAGATCATCGCCGAAGGCCGCGCGCATATAATCGTCCTGATGGACGGCCGCCAACACCGCGCGCCGCAGCTTGATGTTGTTGAACGGCGGCTGGATATGGTTGAACCGCGCGATGCCATACCAGTTATAGGGGTCCTTCGGCTGCAAGGTGACCCCGCGGGTTTTGCCCATAAGTTCGGTAAGGTCGGACGGCACCTGTTCGAGCCAATCCATCTCTCCGGTTTGCAGCGAGGCCACTGCGGTGGCGGGGTCCGGCATGGTATACCAGGTCACCCGCTCGAAATGCGCGATCTTGCCGCCGGCGGTGCGTTCGGCCGGTTCCTGGCGCGGCACGTAGCGATCGAATTTCACATAGCTGGCGCGACTGCCCGGATTGAATTCATCGGCCAGAAAGCGATACGGCCCGCTGCCGACCATTTCCTTCACCTGGGTATAGGGATCGATGAGGGCGTGGCGTTCCGGCATGATGAAGCAGGGCAGCGCGCCAACCCGCGACAGGCCGATCAATAAGTACGGAAACTTCCGCTTCAGCTTGATTCGAATGGTGCGGTCATCGGGCGCATCGACGGTCTCGGTGGCATCCGCCAATAACTGCCCGAACGCGTCACGCCGCCACCAGCGCTTGATTGAGGCCACCGCGTCGCGCGCCAGCACCGGGGCGCCATCATGGAACCACAGCCCGGGGCGCAGCTTGAACTGCCAGGTCAGCTCATCATCGGACACCGTATGGCCTTCGACCATTTGCGGGCGCGGCGACAAATCCTGCGCCACGCCATACAGCGTGTCGTAAACCCCAAAAGCATGGTTGGTGGTGACGAGCGACGCCGTCCAGATCGGATCGAGCACCGTAAGCCCGACCGCGGTGATGAAGCGCAATTCTTTCGGGTCGCGCTTTTGCGCGCTAGCCGATTTTGCCATGCCTATCGCGGCAGCGCCGGCTATCAACCCACGGCGTTTTACCTTTGGTCCCGCAAGTCCGGATGTCTGCATCATTCTACCCTCCCAGGGTGGCGGCATTTGGCACCGCGTTTCATGGGTCAGAATGGCGGCATCCGCCAAAAGCGCAAGCCCATCCTCGGGATTTTCAGCCGCTTTACACGCGCTTTACGTTCCACGGATAGGACCCGGAGCCGTCCAATATACCGGTGATATCGCGGCCCCGGCCGGCATAAACGCCATACTGGCCAAGTGGCAGAAAGGGCGGATCGGCAAATAATATGCGCTGCATGCGGTCGAATAAGTCCCGTTGCGACAGGCCGGAAGAATTGTCCAGCCATTGTTGGGACGCAGCTTCAATCTCGGGTTTGTCGTACCAGCCGATCCAGCCTTTGGCACCCTGCCCACGAATATACCCGTTCAACGCTGGATTGATCATCGACACCATCGATCCCGAGGTCATGAACATGCTCCAGCCGCCCTTGTCCACCGGTTCGCGGTTGGTGGTGCGTTGGGTCATGGTGCCGGAATCCATCGGCTGGAAATCGACATTCATGCCAATTCGCTTCAGCAGATCAGCGGAAACCTGCCCGAACACGCCCAATTGTGGGTAATCCATCGGCGCCAGAATAACCGTGCGTTCGCCTTTGTAGCCGGAGGCCGCAACCGCCTGTCGGCTGGCGGCATCCGATAATGCCGGCATATCGGCCTGGCCATTTTCGCTGACATCCAGCACACTACAAGGCATCATCGCCTTGCAGGTGCGCCAGATTTCCGGCCGATCGCCAAAGGCCGCGGCCATGAAATCTTCCTGACGGACCGCCGCCAGCACCGCACGCCGCAGTTTCACGTTGTTGAAAGGCGGCTGCGACAAGTTGAACCGTGCCATTCCGTACCAATTGTACGGATCCTTGGCGTGGAGCGCCACGCCACGGGTTTTCGTGATCAACTCCATTAGATCATGCGGCACGAACTCCATCCAATCCATCTCGCCCTTTTGCATTGCGGCGACACCTGTGGCGGGATCGGGCATGGTGTACCAGGTGACCCGCTCGAAATGGGCGATTTTGCCGCCAGCGGTGCGCTCGGCAGGCTCCTGACGCGGCACATAGCGATCGAACCTTGCATAGGCGCTGCGGCTGCCGGCATTGAACTCGTCGGCGAGGAACCGATAAGGTCCGCTGCCGACAACCTCCTTGATCTGGGTATAGGCGTCGGTCACGGCGAGGCGTTCAGGCATCACAAAACAGGTCAACGCGCCAACCCGGGACAGGGCGGTCAGCAGATGCGGGAATGGTCGCTTCAGCTTCAGGCGGATGGTGCGATCATCGGACGCGTCGAGCGTGTCGGCGGCGGCGGCGAGTAATTGGCCAAACGAGTCCCGCCGCCACCAGCGCCGCATTGACGCCGCCGCATCGCGCGCTAGCACCGGGGTGCCATCATGGAACCACAAGCCCTCGCGCAGCTTGAACTCCCACACCAGGCCATCGTCGGACACGGTGTGCCCGGCGACCATCTGTGGCCGTGGCGACAAGTCCTGGCCGATCCCATAAAGCGTGTCATAGGCGTGGTAAGCGTGGTTGAGCGTGGCGAGCGATGCGGTCCAGATCGGATCGAGCACCGTCAGGCCCGCGGCAGTAATAAAACGAAGTTCACGCGGATCGCGCTTCTGGGCGCGGGCGTTCCCCGACATGGCCATGGTCGCAGCGCCGGCCAACACGCTACGGCGTTTCATGTTCAGTCCGGACCGCGCGTTTTCTTGCGTCATTCTGCCCTCCCAAGTCGCGGCATCTTTGGCCGCTTTGTGGGATACAATGCCGTGCCCGGCCAAAAACGCAAGATCACTCGATTTGTTTTAACTACGCTCGTACCAGCCGCGGGAGCGGCGCACGATCGTCACCACCGACAGCATCACCGGCACCTCGACCAGCACGCCCACCACGGTCGCCAACGCCGCACCTGACTGAAACCCGAATAATGCGATCGCCGTCGCCACTGCGAGTTCAAAGAAATTGCTCGCCCCGATCAACGCCGACGGTCCAGCGACACACCAGGCGACGCCGAGGCGGCGATTGAGCCAGTAGGCAAGACCGGCGTTGAAGTAGACTTGGATGACGATCGGCACCGCGAGCAATGCGATCACCATCGGCTGGGCGATGATTTGTTCGCCTTGCAAGCCGAACAGCAGCACCAGTGTCAAGAGCAATGCCACCAGAGATAGCGGCCCAAGCTGGCGCAACCGGGCGTCAAGCACGCCGCGCGCCAGCAAACCGCGTCGCCACAGCTGAGCGATGATCACTGGCACCACAATATAAAGCACCACCGACAGAAACAGCGTGTCCCACGGCACCGCAATCGACGACAAGCCAAGCAGCAACGCCACCAGAGGCGCAAACGCCACCACCATGATCATGTCGTTAAGCGCCACTTGCGACAAGGTGAAATGCGGCTCGCCGCCGACCAGATTGGACCACACAAACACCATCGCGGTGCAGGGCGCGGCGGCGAGCAGGATCAGCCCGGCAATATAGGCATCGATCTGGGCCGCTGGCAGCAGCGGGCGGAAAAGATAGCCGATGAACAGCCATCCCAGCAGCGCCATCGAGAATGGTTTGACCAGCCAGTTGATCCCCACCGTCGTTGCAATGCCGCGCCAGTGAGTCCCGACATGTCGCAGCGCCGCCGGATCGATTTTCAGCAGCATTGGAATGACCATCAGCCAAACCAAGATTGCAACCGGCAAGTTGATATCGGCGATCGTTGCGCCTCCAAGGGCGTGAAACACACCCGGAACAGCGTGACCCAGCGTCACGCCGACCACGATGCATACCGCGACCCATAAGGTCAGATAACGCTCAAACAGGCCCATCGAGGGTGCATCACTCATTGCGATACCCACGCAATATTTGCCATCAGCCTGCAGCACCGACCTGCGCGACGAACGCCAGCACCTCGGCGGCAAATTCATCCGGGTTTTCCATTGCGGCGAAATGCCCACCGCGCTTGAACTCGGTCCAG
>JACMOQ010000474.1 GCA_014377905.1 Acetobacteraceae bacterium
CGCCGACATGGCCCGCATCGGCAACGACCAGCTTCGGCGTGCCGATCGCTTGAGCCAGGACCCGGCCTTTTTCCGTCAAGCCACACAAGATCAACGGATCGGACGGCCATAGCATCGAATGCAGATCGAGCAGCACATCGACGCCATCCAGCCATGGCCGCAATTCCCGCGCGCGGGTGAGTTCGATCGACTGGCGCGGGCCATCAAGCGTCGCCGCATCCCAGACCCGGTTAAGGTCCTCATCACAAAAGCGGCTATGGGTTGGATTATCCAGGTCAAAACGATCAAACGCTTCAAGATTGGCAAAGACAAAGCTGAGCCGGCCGCATTTTGGTCGTACGCCAGCCGAGAGCATGCGGGAAAGCGCGATGGCGCCGGAAAATTCGTTGCCATGCATCAACGCCATCAGCGCGACATGCGGGCCGGGCAGATCCGCGATAAAGCTGGTCACCCCCAGCACGCCACAATTCCCCGCCCGCCACGGCGCAAGATCGGGGACCGCGAGTTCCATCATGAAACTCGGCAGCTTCGACCAAGGCCGTAATTGGGTGACCGGATTGCTCACCCATGCAGTCTATACGGAAGTGCACCGGTGGCCAAATTTCAGGCGGCGGCTGGAACCTCATCAAGATGGCAGGCCGAAATCCGACCAGCACCGACATCGCGCAGCAACGGTTCTTCTACCCGACAGCGATCAAACACGAACGGGCAGCGTGTGTGAAACCGGCAGCCGGATGGCGGATTGATCGGGCTGGGCACGTCACCGCGCAGGATGATCCGGTTGCGCGGCGCGGTCGGGTCCGGCACCGGCACTGCCGACAATAATGCGCGGGTGTAGGGATGGTGCGGGTTGGAAAATAACGTGGCGCGATCGGCAACTTCGACGATCTTGCCGAGATACATCACCGCGACGCGATGGGTGAGATGCTCGACAATTGCCAAGTCATGGCTGATGAACAGCAGCGCGAGGCCGAGTTCATCCTGCAAGTCGGACAGCAGATTGACGATCTGGGCTTTCACCGACACGTCGAGCGCAGACACCGCTTCGTCGCAGATGATCAGATCGGCGCCGGGTGCGAGCGCGCGGGCAATGCCGATGCGCTGGCGCTGGCCACCAGAAAATTCATGCGGGAAGCGTTTCACCGCATCACGTGGCAGCCCGACCTTGTCCATCAATCCAGCGACGCGGTCGGTGAGTTCAGAGCCTTGCGCGATGCCGAAATTGACCAACGGTTCAGCAATGATATCACCGACCCGCTGGCGCGGATTGAGCGAACTGAACGGATCCTGGAACACCACCTGCACCCGGCGGCGCAGCGGGCGCAATTCTGATGCCGCCAGATTGTCGATCCGCTGTCCGTCCAACAGGACTTCGCCCGCGGTGATCGGGTAAAGCCGCAGGATCGCCTTGCCGACAGTGGATTTGCCGCAGCCGCTTTCGCCCACCACCGACAGGGTTTCACCCTTGTTGACGGTGAAGCTGACGCCATCTACGGCGTAAACCGCGCCGGTCTGACGGCCGAGCAAACCACCATGCAGCGGAAAATGTTTTTTGAGGCCACGAACTTCAAGCAACGGGGTCGCAGTCATGCCACATTCTCCAACTGGCCGGCAAAGTGGCAGGCGACTAAATGTCCAGGGACTTTGGCCTCGACCGCAGGCATGATTGTGCGGCAGACGTCCTGCACCATCGGGCAGCGCCCGGCGAAGGCGCAGCCAACCTGGCGTACCCGCAGACTTGGCACCTGGCCGGGAATTTCGGCGAGTTTGGTGCGGCCACTGGCGTGCAGCGACGAACCAAGGCGCGGCACCGCGCCGAGCAAGCCCTGGGTATAGGGATGCATCGGGCGGGCGAAGATCGAATAAACGTCGGCTTCCTCGACCTTGCGGCCGGCATACATGACCACGACCCTTTGAGCCATTTCCGCGACCACGCCCAGATCATGGGTGATCAACATAATAGCGGCGCCGACCCGGGTTTTAAGGTCGCGCATCAGATCGAGAATTTGCGCCTGGATGGTAACATCGAGTGCGGTGGTGGGTTCATCGGCAATTAGCAATTGCGGATTGCAGGCCAACGCCATCGCGATCATCACCCGCTGGCGCATGCCGCCGGAAAGCTGATGCGGGTACTCCTTCACCCGCCGTTCTGGCTCGGCAATACCCACCAGAGCGAGCATGGCGATGCTGCGCTTTTCCGCGTCCTGCGCTGAAAGACCTTCGTGCAGGCGCAAGGTCTCGCCGATCTGGCGCCCGACGGTGAGCACCGGGTTAAGCGAGGTCATCGGCTCCTGAAAGATCATCGAAATGTCTTTGCCGCGAATGGTGCGCATTTCGGGCTCGGACAATTCAAGCAGGTTACGGCCCTGGAAGGTGACACGCCCAGCGATCTTGCCGGGCGGTTCCTGTATCAGGCGCAGAATCGACATCGAGGTGACCGATTTGCCGCAGCCGCTTTCGCCGACAATGGCCAGTGTTTCACCGGCATCGATATGAAAGGACAGGCCTTCGACGGCGCGGACCACGCCATCAATGGTTCCGAAATGGGTTTGAAGGTTTTCGACTTCGAGCAGCGCCATATTCTTAAATCTTCTTTGCCATGCGCGGGTCGAGGGCGTCACGCAGCCCATCGCCAAGCAGATTGATGCTCAAAACGGTGATCGACAGAAATATAGCCGGGAACAGCACGATGAAGGGCTTGACCTGCCACAGCGCGCGGCCCTCGGCCATGATGTTGCCCCAGCTCGGGATGGTCGGCGGGGTGCCGGCACCGATGAAGGATAGGGTGGCTTCGGTGATCATCGCGGAGGCACAAATGAAGGTCGCCTGCACGGTGATCGGGGCAAGCGTGTTCGGCAGAATGTGCTTCCATATGATTTTCGGCACCCGCGTGCCGGCGGCAACCGCGGCTTCAACATAAGGCTGTTCACGCAGCGACAGCACCACGCCGCGCACCAGACGGGCGACGCGAGGGATTTCGGTGATGGTGATGGCGATGATCACGTTGCCGACACTGCCGCGCGTCAACGCCATCAGCGCGATCGCCAGCAAAATGCCGGGGATCGACATCAGCCCATCCATTACCCGCATCACCACCGTATCCAGCACCCGGATGAAGCCAGAGGTAAGGCCGATGAACATGCCGATCACCGAGGCAAACAACGCCACCATCACCCCGACTTGCAGCGACACGCGGGTGCCGTAGAGCACACGCGAATAAATGTCGCGGCCCAGCATGTCAGTGCCAAACCAGTAGATTTCCGAGGGCGAGCGCAGCCGCTTGGCCGGCGCCAGGGCGGTAGGATCGGCGGTTCCAAGCCACGGCGCAAACAGCGCGCTGGCCACAACCAGGGAGACCAGCAAGCCGCCGGCGAAGATGCTGGGGTGGCGATAGGCGAACATCGCCACCCTGCCCCGCTGTTTGCGGGCCGGCAGGACATCGGGCAGTTCAGCCGCAACAGCCGGATCGAGAAGGGTGCTGGACATCAGTAACGGATCCTCGGGTCGAATAATGTGTAGAGCAGGTCAACGCAAAGGTTCACCAAAACATAGGTAAAGCTCAGCATCAGCACGACGCCCTGAATGATCGGGTAATCACGACGCAGGATCGCATCGACCACCAGCCGGCCCACGCCGGGGATGGCGAAGACGCTCTCGGTCACCACCGCGCCACCGATCAGACCGGCGAAGCCGATGCCGATGATGGTAACGATTGGCACGGCCGCGTTTTTCAACGCGTGCATGAACAGGATTGGCCGCTGGCTGACGCCCTTGGCGCGCGCGGTGCGGATGTAATCCTGGCTCAGCACTTCGAGCATGGTCGCCCGGGTGATGCGCGCGATCAGCGCCACGAACGCGCCCCCCAAGGCCGCTGCCGGCAGCACCAGATTGCGCAGCCAGGGCAAGGGATCGGAGATCGAGAACGGCGTGTAACCCTGAACCGGAAACCAATCCAATTGCAGCGCGAAGGTGTAAGCGAGCAGATACCCGACCACAAACACTGGCACCGAGAAAAAGAACACCGCGAACATCATCACCACCCGGTCGATCCAAGTGCCATGCTTCCACGCCGCCAGCACGCCCAACGGCACCGCGACCGAAATCGCGAAGGTCAGCGTCAGCAGCATCAGCGACAAAGACGGTTCGATCCGCTGGGCAATCATCTTGCTGACCGGGAGGTTGGTGAAAATCGACACGCCGAGATTGCCCTGCATCACCTGCCAGGACCATTCGACGAAGCGCACCACGAAGGGCCGGTCAAGGCCAAGCGAGGCGCGAATACGCTCGACATCTGCAGGGGTTGCCTGGTCACCAGCGATGATCGCCGCCGGATCGCCGGGGGCGAAATACAGCAGGCTGAAAATAAACAAGGCAACGATCGCCACCACTGGAATGGTGGCGATCACGCGGCGGACGATATAGGCGAACATTAACCGCTTTCTCCCAAACTAAGCTTTTTGTACGCCCCAGAAAACTGGGAACGGCGCTTTGACCACGCCAGACAGAGTGTTACGCCACGCCTGATAGAGCAAAAAGAACCCGGTCGGCGCGTAGGTGACGTTGTCGAACGACGCCTTGTTCAACGCGGCCATGGCGGATTTTTCCGCCGCCAGATCAGGCGCGGCATACCATTTCAGAATACCCTGCTGCACCTCGTCCGATTTTGGCCAGCCAAACCAGGCCTTGTCACCACCGGCATCGAGGGCGGTGTAGGGGGCGGGGTTAACGCAATCGGCGCCGGCGTGCCAGCTGTGGAAGATGTTCCAACCGCCCTGGCTCGGCGGGTCCTTCTTGGCACGCCGCGCGCCGAGAGTGCCCCAGTCGGTTGCGACGAAATCGACCTCAAAGCCGATGCGCTTCAACATATCGGCGGTAACATCGCCCTGTGCCTTGGTGATGGCGATATCGGTTGCCACCACCAGGGTGACTTTGGACCCAAGCAAACCGGCCTCGGACAGCAGCTTTTTCGCAGCTTCGTAGTTGCGCGGCCCCTTGAGCAGATCGGCCCCCTCCTCGGTCGAAACCGGGGTGCCGGGGGTGAAGAAGCTGGGCAGCCGCTTCCACAAATCGGGATTATCGCCGACCACTGCCTGCATGTAGTCCTGTTGGTCGAGCGCCATCAGCAGCGCCTTGCGGGCACGGACATCGTTGAACGGCGGGTGCAAATGGTTCATCCGCAATGATCCGATATTGCCAAACGGATCGGCGATGTCGACGGCGATGTTTTTGTTTTTCCGCAGCAAGGGCACCAGATCGGCGATCGGGTTTTCCCACCAATCAACCTCACCGCTTTGCAACGCCGCCCCTGCGGTTGCAGCATCCGGCATGATCTTCCATTCGATGCGGTCGAAATGCATCCGCTTGCCGCCGGACAGCCAATCACCCGGTTCCGGCCGCACGCTGTAGTCGGCATACCGGTCAAACACCGCATTGGCCCCCGGCACCCACAAATCCTGGCGGAAGCGCATCGGGCCCGACCCGACATATTCGCTGATCAGCTTGAACGGATCGGTCTTGGCGATGCGTTCCGGCATGATGAAGGCAACCGGCGCGTTGTTCTTGCCGAGCGCGAACAGCATCTTGGAAAAGGGCTGGTTGAGGCGGAAGCGGAAGGTCAGGTCATCGATCGCTTCAAGCGCATCGAGCCGGGATTTGATGATCTGGCCCATGGTGTCGCGCACCATCCACCGATTAAGGCTGGCGACCACGTCCCTGGTGGTGACTTTTTCGCCATCGTGGAATTTCAGCCCGGCGCGCAGCTTAAAGGTCCAGGTCTTGAGCTCGGCATCAACGGTATGACCCTCGCACATTTGCGGCTTGGGGGTGAGCGCGGAATCGACGCCATAAAGCGTGTCCCACACCAAGAACGCCGCGTTGCGAACCACGTATTGGGTTCCGGCCACCGCATCGAGGCTGGACAAATTGGCCTGCGGCACAAAGCGCAGCAGCTTGCTGGCCTGGGCGCGGGCAATATTCGGTAACGCGAGCGCCGATGTCACGGCCGCGCTGGTCTTCAAAAAGTCACGACGCTGGAGCATTCACAAAGTTCCTGTTCTGATGCTTCGTTGATCTCAGCCGTGACCTGGCATCCCCAAGGCATGCGCCAATAGTTTTTTTTGCGGCAGGGCCGGCGCCCCGTCCCTGCCGCTTGGTCTCGTCAGTCTAGCTTTTGCGCAGATTCCGGAAGATAGCAAATCCGTTCGGGATGCCCGAAATGTTCTTGCGGTATGCGGTCGCCTGCAACATTTGTCCGAGCGGGACATAGGGCACGTCCTGCATGACCTAACTCCGGAAATCTTCGAAGGCTGTGCTGGTCGGCCAGGCCAATTGCCGCCGGCTTCGCCGATACCGCGCAGGAAAGTGTGGGGCCGCTAATGCGGCGCCTGTCACGCCCGATCCCTGCAAAATTGTCCGTCGCTTCATGCCCAGTTCTCCTCCCACACCCAGCGGTCGCCACACGCTGCCAACATCGCAGCATTGCGTGCCGTAGGCCATCACCATTTTTCGCACACCCGGTAAAAATTCATCCAAAGACCCGAAACGCCGAGATCACTGCGAAATAGGCGATCACAATTTCGGCCAACACGATGCACGCCAATGCAATAACGGCAGCTCCTTCGAACCGAGCCAAGCCGGCCCAGGCGCCCAGCACACCAACAGCGTTCGCCACCACCGCCAAAAGCGGCAGAAAGTAGCGCCCCTGAACCCCTTCGATGCGATCAGCACCGACAGGCGTCCAGATAAGATAAAGCGACGTTTCCACCAGTACGATACAGCCGGCGATCAACAAACCGTCCCAGATCAGGAACCAAAATCGCCCGGAGGTGCGTGGCGGTTCGGCGGAAAGGCAAAACCCGAGGCCGATCAAGGGCAACAAATAGCCCGTCCAATGCAGCCAGACACTGAGCCAGCCGAGCACTCCGACCATGGTTTTATAATAATAGGAGCTGTAGTTTTGCAGCGTAATTAGTAGGGTCTGCACATAGGCCATCGGGTGGCCGGTGATGTATTTTACCTGTCCGGCAACATCTGCCCCTTGCTGGCCGATCACAGTACTCGGGCTGAGGACCACTAACCAAAGCCCCGTCACCGCCAAGGCTATTGCGGGCACAGTCAGCTGCGCCAGCACTTTGCGGGCGGTAAACCCCGATGTCACGAGCGCGGGCAACGCAAGCAGCAGAATTGGGGCGTAAACAGGTTTGATCGGGCAAAACATTACCGCCGCGACCGCAGCCACCGCCTGCCGACGCCAGGTCCAGACGCCATCTGCCCGCACCCGCAGGGCAATCGCAGTAAACAGGAACGCCCACGATATGATCATCGCGTCAGGTGCGACCGACGCATATTCATAGATCGCCATCGGCAGTAGACCGAACAGCACCATCGTATAGCGCCCGGTTGGCATGGTTCGGACTGCCCAGGCTAACACCGCAATCGCTGCAAGTGCATTGGCCAAGCGCGCGAGATGCAACAGGCCCAGCGGCCCGACACCGGCCAAGCGGCCAGCGACGACCGCAACTGTCGATGGAAAATAGGGCAACGGAAAATTACCCGCGGCGCTGGTGAAATCGAGAAATTCTCGACGATCGAGGTCAATTTTCAACGCGTATGATGACAACGTATTCCCCAGCCCCTGCGCCTCCACAGGACGCGGCCCGTGGTTGCGCCGGCTACCGAGGAATGTCTCGATCAGCTCCGGGATCGCGGACGGCAAATCGCCTCCCACCGCCCCGTCCTGAACGCGGCCGAAGAGATGGAATTCGCTAAGCTGGTAGATGCGGGCGAAATGCTGTGCTTCGTCAGGGACCTGAAACGGTGGCGTAATGACGACGAGCGGGACAGCGCCCAACAGGCCCAAAACGACGCACAGCATAACCGGGCTAAAATACCAGCGGTCCCACCCGTAGCCCGCGCCTCTGCGCAACCCGCGCCGATCAGCGGCCAACATAATGCACCTCCACCGTGACCTTACCCGGTGCGCTGACCGGCCCGACCCCGATGAGGAACGGATGCAGCGCCGATGCGGGCGCCGAGGCCATGTCGAAGCCGATAAAGGACAGCAATAATTGCACCCCGACGATGATCGGCAAGGCCGCCAGCATGACGGTGCCCGTGCTGGTAAACTGCCCACTACTGGCGTTGGTCAACCATGCCGTCAGACCGAATACGGTGCCAAAGGCAACAAACACCAGCCCCCCGACAAGGTGCAACGACGCGATCGAAAAATCCCGTAGAAAATAGTTATAGAACAGCCGCTTGCCTGCGTTACGCAAATTGCCAAGCAGGAACTGAAAAAACACCCGACCGATGCGCAAATTGCTGGTTTCGTCCCCGTAGATTGCCGTCATCGGCACATCGACAACGCGTGCACGAATGGTTCCTAATCGGAACAGAAGATCAGATTCAAAGAAGTAGCGCCGATGGATCTTGTGGAGTGGCAACCGGGTCAGCACCTTCAAACTGATCGCGGTATAGCCGTTGGTCGGGTCAAAAATCTGCCAATAGCCCGACGACATCTTGGTCATGAACGATAATCCTGCGTTGCCGACCAGACGTGCCAGCGGCATTGAGATCACATCTTCTATATTGTAGAAGCGGTTGCCCTTCGTATAATCGGCTTGCCCGTTCAAGATCGGGGCAATAAACAGCGGCAGAAGGGATGGGTCCATTTGCCCATCACCATCGATCTTGACTGCGACCTCAGCCCCATCGGCCGCCGCCTGCCGGTAGCCGGTCAGCATGGCGCCACCAACGCCTTGATTTGCGGCATGAATAAGGACGCGAACCCGCGGGTCGGAACAGTTGATCAGCACATGCGCGCCGGTCCGGTCCGGGCAGCAATCATCGACCACATAAATCGCGCCCACCTGGTCGCCAATCGCTGCAAGCACCGCCATGATCTGGTTGCGCACCCGAAAGCACGGTATCACCACGGCAATGCGGACAGGGGGCGTAGGCGGGGAGGAAGTCATTGCAAACCTCATACAAAAATCTTCTTCACACAACAACCCACGGTCTAAAACAGCACAGTCTGGCCAGACATCGCCATCAGCTTGAGCCGAATTGTGTCAGCACAACGCCGATGCCGATCAAAACAGCGCCGAGCCAGAATACCGGGGTTACGGTTTCGGCAAACAGCAGTGTCGCCGCCAACGGCACCACCACTGCGCCAAGCGCGGTCCAGGGATAGGCGCGGCTCAAGGGCATCCATGACAGGATCCAGACCCAAAGAACGGTGGACAGTCCATAAAGAACAAGCGCCATCCACACCCAGATATTGGCGCCCAGCAAGGGCAAAATGTCGGCCACCGGCGCACCGGCAATGCCCTTCGCAGCCTGCTTGAACATCATCTGCCCAACGGCAAGCGATAGGCTGAACAAAACCAGCCAAGCCGTGTTTTCCATTTTGGCTTCACCTAATGTTCGTTTGCACCCATGCCCATTTCACGCCACAAAGTCAAAGATGAGCGCGAAAACAGTGTCTTAGCGCCGGTCATTTTCTCACCGATTTCTCAAGCACGCCGAACCGCTCCAGCCGATCCGCACGGATATGGCGGATGTCGCCACGACGGTACGTAACCCCCTGGGCGTCGAGAAATTCCAGGATGCGGATCACCAGATTGCGCCCGATACCGACCCGATCACGAAATCCGCCGGCGCTGATATCACCGTCACGCGCCGCGAGTTCGGCTGCAATGGCAACCATTTCGGCCACCGCGTCGCGCAGATAGAAATGATCGGGCGCGACTTCCACCAGCCAGGACAGCCGGGCGAAGCGGCGCATGCTGGCCCGCAAAACCGGCTCGCTCATCCGTGTCCGCGCCAGCAGATCGCGCACTCGTGGCGGGCGGAAACGATCGGCCGCCAGTTCGTCCTGGAGGATTTCCCACAGCGCCGCATCGGTCGCACTAAGCTGGGCGCGATGATCGGCGAGGCACAGAAACGCGCCGTCCTGGCGCAGAATGCCCGCCCGCAACGCCCGATCAATCACCGCTGCCGCGAGCGCGCGCGGCGGTTTGCCCGGCAGGGACGCCCGCAACCGATCCTGTGTGAGGCCGGGCTGTTCGGGGTGGTCGCGGTGCAAGGCGGCCAGCCCCGCGGTGATCGCGGCATCCAACCCCGCCAGATCGGCCACAGCCAACGCGTAACCGCCGCAGAGCACCGCATCGGCTGCCTGCAATTGGGTGGCTTCGGCGGCCGGGCGCAGATTATGGCCCCGCGCATGGGCGGCCCAGTTAATCCTGGTCAGGGCAAGCATTGCGGCCAGATCAGGCGCCGCGAGCTGGGCGAGGCGCGCCGGGCTACGCGCGCCCCGCAAGATCGGCCAAGGATCAAGCACCACCCCACCGCCGAGAGTTTTGGTGGCACCGGCATCGCGCAGCACCAGCCGATCGCCGATCAAGGCTGCAACTGGCTGATCGAGCACCGCGCGCACCAGCCCGATTTCACCTGGGCCAATCGGGCTTGCAAGTGGCGAGACCCGGGCGGTCACATGGGCGGCACCTAGATGGAGATGCATCGGCGTATCAGCCCGCAACGCCCGCGCCCCCGGCAGAAGCCGGATGCGGGCGTCAATGCGCTGGGTCGGGGCATGGATTTCGGTCGCGACCAGGTAGTCTCCGCGTACCACCGCGGCCTTGTCGGCCCCGACCAGATTGAGCGCGAGGCGCTGCCCAGCCACCCCGCGTTCGGCTCGCTGGTTTTGCGCATGCAGTCCGCGCACCCTGACCTCGGCGCCCGACGGGGACAGCACCAGCCGGTCACCGACGGCAATCGTCCCGCTTGCCAGCGCCCCGGTTACCACCACGCCGGCGCCGGCGACCAGAAACGCTCGGTCGATGGCGAGCCTGGGGTAAGCATCGCGGTCGCGCGGTTTCGGACCGAGCGCTGCAAGGGCTGAGCGCAAATCTTCAATGCCGGCGCCGGTTATCGCCGATACCACCAGGATCGGTGCGGTCGCCAAACACGTGTCGGCCAACAACGCCGCAATGTCGGCGGTCACGCGCCCGACCTCGCCAGGCGCGAGATCGCTGCGGGTGATCGCCACCACGCCCCGATCTATTCCCAAAAGATCGAGGATCGCCACATGTTCAAGGGTTTGCGGCTTAATTCCGTCATCAGCCGCCACCACCAGCAGCGCTGCATCGATGCCACCAACGCCGGCCAGCATGGTGTGGACGAAACGTTCATGCCCCGGCACATCAACGAAACCCAGCCCTCCGGCATACGCATAGCCAAGATCGATCGTCATGCCTCGGCGCTTTTCCTCCGGCAGGCGATCAGCATCGATCCCGGTCAGGGCATGGATGAGGGTGGTCTTGCCGTGGTCGACATGGCCGGCGGTGCCGATGATCATCGCGTGGGTCCCGCGGGCGCTGTTACGAGACGAACATGGCTTGGGTTGTCAGGGATGGCAATTTTGGCCAGCTTGGAACCGCCAGGGGAAAGCTGTAAACAGCGGCATGGACAAATTGCCGTGCCGCTTCCTGTCGCCACCACGCCTGATTATCGCCAAGCAATTCCTGCGCTTTGGCACAGTTGGCTTTGTAGGTTTCTTATTCGATGCCGGTACGATTTATGCCAGCAAAGCATGGGTCGGTCTCTACATCGCCGGGATCATTGCCTATGTGGTTGCAGCGACAGTGACTTGGTGGCTGAACCGGCAATGGACATTCCACGGCCTTGGTGGCGGTGGATCGGTCATTAAACAATGGGCGGCGTTCATGTCCGCCAACTTTGTGGGCTTTATTGTCAATCGCGGCATTTACATGCTGCTGATCACTTTCAACGCGTTTTGCGCCGCCCATCCGGTGTTCGCGGTAATGGGGGGGATTCCGGCCGGGATGATCTTCAATTTCAATCTGTCGCGCCGGATTGTGTTCCGATCGACGGGCAGATAGCGTTGGTCTGCTTAGATTCTTAAGGCGCTACCGCAGGAGATTGTTTTGATGTGCGACCTGACCCATACTGCACAACCGGCGTTCGCCCCGCGGTTCAACCATGTCTCCACCATGCTGGCGGTCATTGTTGCCGGCGCGTTCTTGCTGCGCCTGGTTTTTGGGGCAGGCATGTCAGGCAATGACGATCTTACCCTGGGCAATATCGCCCTCGCATTGCTCGAACGCGGTCCGGAACTGCCGAAAATGCATTATGAAGCCCGGCTTGGGCTGACCTATCCGCTTGCTGCGGTGTTTTGGGTGTTCGGGCATGGTGTTTGGCAACTCATCCTCCTGCCGATGATCTTCAGTATGGCGGGGATTTGGCTGGCGTTCTGGATTGGACGGGATTTATTCGATGCACAAACTGGGCTGGTCGCCGCCGCTGTCGTTGCGTTTTATCGGATGGATGCGCGCTTTGCCGCGCTGTTTTTCCCTGACATATTTCATGGCGTTGCCATGGCCGGCGCATTCGCGCTGGCGCTCGCCGCCCGGCATTCTCCACGCGGAGATCTGCTTGCGGTCATTGCCGGAACCGCTTGGGCCTATGCTTACTACGTCAAGGTTGATGCTTTTTTCCTGTGCTTTGTGCTTTTTTACGCGGCCATGGCGGGCTTCGTTCTTTGGCGGCATTTGGCCATTGTATTTTGTACAACCGGTGTTCTGGTTGGTGTCGAACTAGCAACATATGGATTGATGCTGGGGAGGCCATTTTATCATGCGGAGTTGGACAAAATCGCATCCAATGAGATTGGGGCGGAAAAATATCAGAACATGCTGGCAATCCCAAAAGCGATGTTCATTACGGTATATTCGACGGGTCTGAGCTTTTATCTATTGGTATTTTCAATTGTCGCGGCCGTACTGCGCAAAAATTGTGCAGCCCAGATGCTGACTGCCTATGTGTTAGTGTTTTTTCTGTGGATATATTTGGGGGTTGACCCGTTCGGCCCGAAAATTGTCGGGAAACCTCAGCTTGCGCGCTATTTGGAGGTCTTTGCGGTGCCAATGGCGGTCTTGAACGGCTGGGGTCTAATGCTGATCTATCGCCGATTTTCTCGGCCTGGCGCGGTGGTCATCAGCGTATGCGCTGCCATGATCGCGATCGCGTTCATGGCATTCGACGGGATAAGCTTCCAAGCCGCCCGCGCCACCCGCGACGCGCTTGCCCGCATTCAGCGCGACAATTTTTTCCCATTGCATTCAGATTTCCAAAGTGGCGGGATCATCGAGTTTTTGTTGCGCGGCACTCCGCATCAAAATGACTACACTGATATTCAGTCTTACGACTTTCTAACCGGCAAGGGCGCATTCAAGACAATTGACAAGGACCGTGTATACCTGCTGATCAATCGCGAATACACCGAACGTCTGGAGGCCAGAAGTCGGCTGCCGCCGCTGGTGCCGGAACGTTTTGGCATGCGGGTTACGCCAGTCTTCACCATCGACCATCCGCTACCGGCATTCGACTACTCGGTGATGCGGGGACTTGCTTGGCTCGCGCAATTCCTGCCGATCCCGGCGATCCGCGACCAGATCCTGCATACCGCCGCCGATAACCTGCGCCCAGCGACGGTCACGGTTTACCGACTTGACCGGTGACGATCCAAAGCCGATGCAGACAGTCTTTCGTTGGTTCTGTCGCCGGTAACGCACTGCTTAGAGTCCGTCCGGAAGGTTCATATAGGATTACAGAGCCTTCTTAGCATCATTCGGATTGATGCCAATCGGATGAACGCCACCGCCATACGAGTGAGGTTCTCGAAATCTTTTGCCAATCTCCGGCACCGGTTCAGCCAGGCCAGCGTCCGTTCAACCACCCATCGCTTCGGGATGATCACAAACCCCTTTGCCTGATCGGATCGTTTGACGATTTCGACCGAAAGTTGCGGCATTACCGACGCAACAGCGGACGCGAATTGTGGCCCCTGGTAGCCACCATCAGCAAACAGCTTGTGCAGGAATGGATACATCCCAAACAGCGTCGAGATCACCAACACGCCGCCATCTCTGTCCTGGATATCGGCCGGGTGAACAACCGCGTGCAGCAGCAACCCTATCGTATCGACAAGGATATGCCGCTTCTTACCTTTGATTTTCTTGCCTGCATCATAGCCATTCGGGTCGATGCAGGCCCCCCTTTTTCTGCGCTCTTGACGCTCTGACTGTCGATCACACAGGCGGAGGGGCTGGCCTCCCGTCCGGCATGGTCGCGGCACATCATATAGAGCACGTGGTGGATTTTCGACAGCGTGCCGTCGTAGTTCCATAGATCCAGATAGTCATGCAGCGTGCTTTTCGGCGGCAAATCCTTCGGGATGTACCGCCACTGGCAACCGGTGCTAAGCACATACAGCAGGCCGTTGACCAACTCGCGCTCATCCTTCTGCCGCTCCCGGCCGCCGCGCTTGGCAGGCGGTATCAGCGGCGCGATCAGCGACCATTCGTCGTCGGTCAGATCACTCGGATATCGCAGATTGCTGCGGTCATGACGGGCGCGGGTTTTGGTCGTCCACATGGTGGCCTCGATGATCGGTGCGAGGCATGGACTCACACATCAATCGAGCCGCGCAAGGGGATTCAAATGACTCGCAAACCTCCCGGACGGACACTAAGATACTCAATCAACGAAATCAAAATTAAATTTCCAGCTTACCGCCTCCACCAGCCCTTCTTCGGCGCCGCGTCGGGTGATGGGTCGACGCCGACCATGATCGGTTTCAACATCTGGACCGAATCCGAATCCGTCTCTGGCACCGACGCTAGGATGACCAGACCCGATTCAGGGGCCGCCATGACGACCGATTCGAAAACTTCTGATGCCGCTGGCGCAGGCTTTTGGGGTAAAATTGCGGCTTGCACTGGTTCCTCCGCTTCCTGTTGGATCAGTTTCGCACCAACGATTTCGGGTTCGGCGCCATGGGCGGATAAGTCAACTACGGACACTTCGATCACTGATTTGGCGGTAGCCGCAGCCACGTCGGTGGATTTTAGTTCCACCACCGGCACCATTTCCTGAGGAGCCGTTGCATCGACGGGGGCCGGACTAATTTCGAATAAACCTTGGTCTGATGTGGGATCTGTCGCCGATTCCGCGTCGATTTCAGCTTCGGCTGCCTCGGCGCGAGCCATTAATTCAAAGATATCGACAACTTCCCGATTTCCGCCTCCATCAAATTGGACAGGGCCAGTATAGCTCGGCACACCGTCGGCTTCGGCGGGCGCGCTTTCGTTACGCCCGTCACGACGTCGGCGCGGACCATTACGGCGACTGTGCCGGAGGGCACGCGGGTGTCCACTTTCGTCCAACTCATTCGGATCGACGTCGGGTTGTCTGGCCAAGGCGGGGTCAACATGAGCTTCAGCCCCGACGGCCAAATTATCAGCTATTTCACCATCTGTGCCGGGTTCGTCACTGCTTTCAGCGCCAGCTTGAGGACTGCTATCTTCGCTTCCATCTCGGCGTCCACTCCGGCGCCGACGGCGACGACGCTTTCCCCGTTCGGCTTCCTCGGCTGCCGCGGTAACATCCCCAGTGGGCGCCGCCTCACTACTAGCGACGGGTGCCCCCCGAACGGCTTCTCCCGAATCGGCACTGTCATCGTCAAAGATCAGATCGTCGTCATTATCGAAAATATCATCATCGGTGATCGGCGCATCCGCCATCAACACTAGGCCATGGCGCGGGCGCGGGCGTTCGTCTTCCGTCAATGGTGGCCGCAGCCGGTCGATGCGTACTTCCGGCGGGATCAGGCTGTCATCGGGGGTGAAGTGCACGAACATGCCGTAGCGAGCTTCAATATCAATCAACCGGTCGCGCTTGTGGTTAAGCAGATAAAGTGCCACGCCACCGGCAACTCGCACCATGATCTGGCCGGAACGCTGCCTGGCGCCTTCCTCCTCGATCGCGCGCAGCACATGGATGGCGCTGCTTTCAGTGCTGCGGACATGGCCCAACCCGCTGCAATGCGGGCAGATCACAAAGCTGGTTTCGGCAAGGCTCGGACGCAGCCGCTGGCGGCTCATTTCCATAAGACCGAAATGGCTGATTTGGCCAACCTGGATGCGGGCGCGGTCGTTCTTAAGCGAGTCCTTCAGCTTGCGCTCGACCATGCCGTTATGCTTACGGCTTTCCATGTCGATGAAATCGATCACGATCAACCCAGCAAGGTCGCGCAGCCGCAACTGGCGGGCGACTTCCTCGGCCGCTTCCATGTTCGTGCGCAAAGCGGTTTCCTCGATCCCGCGTTCCCGGGTCGAGCGCCCGGAGTTCACGTCGATCGCCACCAAGGCTTCCGCCTGGTTTATCACCAGGTAGCCGCCGCTTTTAAGCTGGACGGTGGGGGACACCATGGCATCAAGCTGGGCTTCGACCGAGTAACGCGCGAATAGCGACTGGCCGTCCTGGGTTTGCGGACGCCACGGGATCACTTTCTTGGCGTGGGCCGGCATCAGCATACGCATAAAGTCGCGTGCCGCTTTCCAGGCCTCGGCGCCGTCGACAAGGATCTCTTCCACATCGCGCGAATAGACATCGCGAATTGAACGCTTGATCAGGCTGGCTTCTTCGTAAATCAATGCCGGCGCCGAGGATTTCATCGTGTTTTCGCGGATATCATCCCACAGCCGCATCAGATATTCGCCGTCGCGCTTAATTTCCGTCTTGGGACGGGCGGCCCCGGCGGTGCGCACGATCAGCCCCATGCCTTGCGGAATTTCGAGTTCGGCGGTGATTTCCTTCAAGCGGCGGCGATCGGCGGCGGACGTGATCTTGCGCGAAATGCCGCCCCCGCGCGGCGAATTCGGCATCAGCACACAGAAACGCCCGGCGAGCGAGATATAGGTTGTTAGTGCCGCACCCTTGCCGCCGCGTTCTTCTTTGACCACCTGGATCAGCATGATCTGCCGACGATGGATGACTTCCTGGATGCGGTAATTGCGCAGGAAACGCGCGGTGCGGCGCTGGCGGGCCTCTTCGGCGCCATTGCCTTCGAACGTGTCGCCTTCGCCACCCAACGATTCCGGCATTGGCTGTTCTTCGCCGCCATCATCGCTGTCATCGGGGTCAACTTCGTCGACCGTGGCATCTTCGCCCACGTCAGCTGCGATGTCTGTCGGTTCGGGATTACCGAGATCAGAGACCGGCGCGGCGAGTTCCGGCGCCGCTGGCTCGACTGCAAACAGGTCACCTTCCGGGGTCGGCGCGTCATTCAGGGCGCTTTCGGTTACACTCGTTCCAGGCATCGGCACTTCGCCAAACTTAACCTCGCCGAAGCCGAGTTCGCCGAAGTCGTTCTGGGTGGCCTGAGTTGTATCCATCACTGCGGCCGAGCCGCCCCGGCGACGTCCACGCCGACGCGGCGCGTCGATACGTGCCGCTTGCGCCGGGGCCGCCGGCGGTTGTTCGTCCTCAGCGTCTTCGCCTTCTTCGTCGGCGCGGGCTTCTTCTGCCTGCAGCGCGATCAGGCGCTGCCGGTCTGCGATCGGGATCTGGTAATAGTCAGGATGGATTTCGCCGAACGCCAGAAAGCCGTGCCGACCGCCGCCGTATTCAACGAAAGCCGCTTGCAGCGACGGTTCTACCCGAACCACTTTGGCGAGGTAGATGTTACCCTTTAGCTGCTTCTTGGTAGAACTCTCGACGTCGAAATCTTCGAGACGGTTACCGTCCAGCACCACCACGCGGGTTTCTTCCGCGTGCGTGGCATCGATCAACATACGTTTGGTCATCAGTCTGTACTCTCTGGTAAGCCGTCGATCGGCGCGCGACCTTGTCGGCAACCCGTATTTGGGCAGCCAACGGCGCGCGCGGGCGACGGCGAAGACAAGGGGGGAGAGGCAGGGCCGATTGCAGGGAAAGCTGGTAGAAAAATGTCGCCGAACCAAGAACAACGCCCGCCAGCGCCCGAACTTGGGAGCGGGGACCTGTGGTCCCGATGGCAACAGGCGTGGTGTTAACGGTCATGCGACCCAATCAATGCAATCGGGTGCGCGGCGTTGCGGCCGCGCCTGCCCCGGTGGAAATCAGTGCCGACAGTGCCTAGCGGGCGTTCCTGCCTGCTGGGCGCCATCCCCGCGACGGCGCCTGGCGGCCGTTGTCTCGGCGCGCGGCGGATGCGGGTGGCAATGCACTGGCTCACGGGACTTCGGACCCAGCCGGCGCGCACCGCCGAAAGCACAAGCAACTTGCCGCAAAGCGGGGGCCAGGGCAAGGCAATTGTCCTGCGGTGCAAAAAGACCGCGACAGTCTGCAACAAACTTATGCCACCGAACGTTCATATTCAACGTTCAACGTGCATAATTGAAAGTGATATGTTAAGAGATAATGATGAATCCTGGCCCGGCCCCGATGCTGCTGCGCCGCCGTCTCCTATTCGGGGCGGGGTTGCTACCTAGCTCGTTCGCAACGGCCGAGGCCGCGCAACAAAAGGCCAACAACCACGCGCCCAAGCCTGCTGGCCCATTGCCTCTGGTGATGCTTGACCCCGGCCATGGCGGGAAGGATCCGGGTGCGATTGGCGTCTCCGGAACTTTCGAAAAACACGTGGCGCTTGCCGCCGCGATGGAATTGCGCCGCCAGATGGTCGCATCAGGCCGTTATCGCGTCATGCTGACCCGTACCCGCGACGTGTTCATCGCGCTCGATGACCGGGTTGGCTTGGCGCAACGCCAGGGGGCGGCAGTGTTTGTCTCGATGCACGCCGACGCGCTCGCTGACCGCACCATTCGTGGCGCCAGCGTCTATACATTGGGCGACGTCGCGTCAGACCGGCAAAGTGCAGATCTTGCGGTGCGCGAAAACGCCGTCGATCGAGCAGGCGCGGCCGGCATGCCAGATCTCGCCCGCATCCTCGGCAGTCTTGAGCGCCAGGAAACCAACGCCGGATCGGCGCGCATGGCCCGCACCATGGTCGCTGCGCTCGGCCAAGACCTGCCGCTGCTAAGCCATCCCCAGCGCCAGGCGAGCTTTGCAGTCTTGAAAGCCGCCGACATCCCCAGCGTTCTGGTCGAAATGGGCTTTATGTCTAACCGCGACGACGAAGCCGCGCTGCGCAAGCCCGACCATCGCAAGCTGGTGGCGACGGCGATAAAGCGCGCATTGGATAGGTTTTTTGTCGCGCTGGGGCGGGGCATGTTAAGTGGATGAGCGCGCTGAACACAGAACCAATTTAATTTGACGCAAAAATCAATACCAGCTTCGTCCGCAACGCCTGATTGGCACTTGCTGGCGAATGAGGCTGTCGAGATATTGATCGCCGACAATTTACCCGACCGTTGTAAGGTCTATGTTTTGGAGGGGTCTACGGCGAAATTCGTGCGATGGCAAGATCACCCGACGACGAGGATCTGGACGTCTCCTGAAATCAGCGATTGCTGAACTTAATACGGCGTTTCATATCAAAAGGACGTGTGCGACCTGGGCATGATTATCAGGCCGGGTATCATGACCAAACACAAACGTTTGATCCTTTCTGATGACGGAGAACTGGCATTTGGCAGGCTTGCCGATGGTATTGCACGGTCGCTGAAACAACTACTTCGAAAAGATCGAGTCAAAAAGAAGGACCTAGCCGACCTGGCGGGCGTTGATTAGGAGGTGTTGAGCCCGAGTCCCTGATGGGTCGAGAATGTCGAAATCCGCACAGTTGGCGCTTTAATTGGCGCGCTTGGATACATGTTTGACGTGTTGTCGAAGAGAATTCGGGCAGATGTGGGGACAAACGGCGCCCAAAGCAGCGCGATGCTTAAAATTAATGTTCCGGCTGCTGAGGAGGCGCATATGCGCCAATCCACCACAATGACCAGCGTTACTCGCGAAGTGTAAAGTGGGTATGTCTGAGAGGCTTGGTGAAGGAGTGACCGTCCGTGGCCGTTACATCCATGGCTTATTTTGTGACGCGTATGGGATGTGGTCGGCGGAACAATAAGTATCATTGGTTGCTACGATGGGCCGATTAGGTTGAATGCTTAGTTCCCTGCCGTCATACCAAAGGTCACCCTCCTGCTGAATTGCCGGACGGCGAAGTCTTGACTGTCCCTCCGATTGAAACTGACGCGGTTGCCGGCGTGGACGGTGAGGGTGCCGGGCTTCCGAATGCGACAAAACAAATGGCGCGCGCGACCATTCGGATGACGAATATCGACATTCCACAGGCAGGTCGCACTCTACTCAAAGCGAAAGCCTGGGGAAAAGCCTGGACCGCAGCGTCATTGGCGATTATTGCCCCCCTATGAGCGACCCCTTGATAGCCCGCGAACGCCTCGGTACCCGGTCGGATGATGCCGCCCCTTCTGTTCAACCAGAAACGCCGCCGCCGCCGCCTAAGAAGGCCTTCGGCACGCGCCGCCCGCCCGCGGTGCCTCGGCGGTCGAACTGGTTCCTGCGCTTTCTTGGGGGAGTCTTCGCGCTCGGCGTGCTCGCCCTCGTCGCGACCAGCGCCGTCGGCTACATGCTGTACCAACGATTTTCCGCTGACCTGCCAAACCCCGACACGCTGGCGCGCTACCAACCGCGAGTTATGAGCCGGGTTTACGCCGGCGATAATCGCCTGATGGCGGAATTGGCCACTGAGCGCCGCATTTTCGTGCCGGTGGGTGCCATCCCCGACATCGTCAAGCAGGCTTTCATTTCTGCTGAAGACCAGAATTTCGCCATCCACACCGGCTTCGACCCGATTGCCATCGTGCGCGCGGGTATCACCGACGTCATGCAGTACGGGAGTGGCCGTCGCCCGATCGGCGCATCAACCATCACCCAGCAAGTTGCCAAGAACATGCTGCTGAGCAACGAGACCTCAATTTCCCGCAAGGTGCGCGAAATAATCCTCGCAGTGCGGATTGAGCAGAGCCTTAGCAAGGACCGTATCCTCGAGCTCTATCTGAACGAAATTTATCTCGGCTTGCAGGCTTACGGGGTGGCGTCCGCCGCCCAGGCCTATTTCAACAAATCGCTCGCCGAGCTAACCTTACCCGAAGCCGCCTTCCTCGCCGTGCTGCCCAAGGCGCCCAACAACTATAACCCGTTCCGCTTCCCCGATGCCGCGCGCGTGCGGCGCGATTGGGTGATTGACCGCATGGCCGATGATAAGGTGATCACTCGCGCGCAGGCGACGGAGGCGAAGGCCGCGCTAATCAGCCCGGCCCAGTTCCGCCGGCCCGAAACCGTTACCGGTGGCGACTATTTCGCCGAGGACGTTCGCCGTTGGCTGGTGGAAAAATATGGCGCCGACATGACCACTCAAGGCGGGCTGGTGGTGCGCACCACGCTTGACCCCGTTTTGCAGGCCGCCGCCGACCGCGCGCTGCGCGAGGGGTTGGTGCGATATGACCAGCGCCGTGGCGGCTGGCGTGGCGCGGCCGCGCGGCTTGAACTAGGGGCGGCGCTCCGCAATGGCTGGGCGACCGCGCTAGCCGGCACCGCTAATCCGCCTGGATTACCGCCCGAGTGGCGGATGGCAGTGGTGCTGGAAGCGGGCGATACGGAAGCCAAGCTGGGCATCCTTAACCGCATCGCTCCGGGCTTGCCAGCCCAGCCGGTTGTTCTGCCGATGCAAATGGCCGATCTCGGCTGGGCGCGCCCGCGGGTGGATGACAAGCTTGGGCTTGTCCCGAAGAAAACAAGCGACATCTTCAGGCCCGGCGATCTGGTGATGACCGAACTCGCGCCCGTGACCCTGGCACAGGGTCGCGTTGCCGCTCGATCCGAGCGCTTGTTGCTGCGCCAGATCCCAGTTGTGCAAGGCGCGCTGGTGTCCATCGACCCGGCCAATGGACGTGTCCTGGCAATGTCGGGAGGCTGGAGCTTCGAGACCAGCCAGTTCAATCGGGCGACGCAAGCCAACCGGCAGCCAGGATCGAGCTTCAAGCCGTTCGTCTACCTGACCGCGATGCAGAGCGGGATTTCGCCGTCCCAGCGCTTTCTCGATGCGCCGTTTGTGGTCGATAATGGGGCGGCTGGCAAATGGCGGCCATCGAATTACGAGCAGGATTTCAGCGGCCCGGTGCCGGTGCGTGTGGCGTTGGAGAAATCACTGAACCTTATCACTGTGCGGATCGCCGACAGGGTGGGGATGGAAAAAATCTCCCAGACCGCGATTGCCTTCCACATGGTTGATAGCATGCCCCTGGTGCTGCCTGCCGCGTTGGGCGCGGTGGAAACCACTGTCATGCGCGAAGCCGGCGCCTATGCCAGCCTTGCCGCCGGTGGGCGCGAAGTGATCCCGACGCTCATCGACAGCGTCCAGGACCGCAACGGGGCGGTGATTTGGCGTGCGGCATCGGGCGAGTGCCTCGGCTGCGGCGACCCGACCGCGAAGCCCGCAATATCGGATGACCGTAAGCAAATTTCGGATGCCCCGAGCGTATTTCAGCTGGTGACCATGCTCCAAGGCGCGGTAGCCCGCGGCACTGGTTTCCCGGCGGGCAACGGCCTGGGTCGGGCGATCGCGGGAAAGACGGGCACCACCCAGGATTTCTCCGATACCTGGTTTTCCGGCTTTACCCCTGATCTCGTGACCATCGTTTGGGTGGGTTTCGACACTCCTGCGCCGCTGGGACCCAATGAAACCGGCGGGATGGTAGCCGCACCGATCTGGCGGGACTTCATGAATGTGGCCCTGAAGAATAGGTCTAAATTGACCTTTCCAGTGCCGCCGGGGGTGACATTGGGATCTTGGGACAGCGGCGCCGGCACCATCACCGATGCGTTCAAGCCCGGGCAAACTCCGGGCGGCTCGACTAACCTTGCCGACCCCAAGTCAGGTAGTTCCCCAACCACGGCCGATGCCGCCGCAAGACCCAGCACCGGCGGGGTAGACAGCGATCTGGGGGGGTTGTACTAGCACGCTATGTCCGCAGAATCCGCCACCCTCAATGATCAAATTAAGCAATCCGTCGCGCTGCTGAGGAGGCATCTTTGACTGGGATGCATCCAATGCCCGCCTGGAGGAACTGAACCACCGCGCCGAAGACCCCAATCTTTGGAACGATGCTGCCAAGGCGCAAGCCCTGATGCGCGAACGAACCCGGCTGTCTACCGGGATCGACGGCGTAGTGACGCTCGAATCCAATGTCGCCGACGCGGTCGAATTGATCGAGATGGCCGAAGCTGAAAACGACCTGGCGATGGCAGTCGAGGCGCATGCAAATTTGCGCACGCTCGCCAAGGAAGCCAAGCGGCGTGAGATCGAAAGTCTGCTGTCGGGCGAGGCAGACGCCAATGACTGCTACCTCGAATTGAACGGCGGTGCCGGCGGGACCGAGGCGCAGGACTGGGCGCAGATGCTGATGCGGATGTATTCGCGCTGGGCCGAACAGCGCGGCTACACCGTTCAGTTGATCGAAGAGTCCGAAGGCGAACAGGCCGGCATCAAATCCGCGACGTTGCTGATTTCCGGCCACAACGCCTATGGCTGGTTGAAGACCGAGGCGGGCGTGCATCGCTTAGTTCGCATCAGCCCGTTCGACAGCGCCGCGCGCCGCCAGACCAGCTTCGCCAGTGTCTGGGTCTATCCGGTAGTCGATGACACCATCGAGATCGAGATCGACCCCTCGGACTTGAAAGTTGATACCTACCGCGCATCGGGCGCCGGCGGCCAGCATGTCAACAAGACCGAGTCCGCTATCCGCATCACCCATTTGCCGTCTGGCATCGTTGTCGCCTGCCAGACCGACCGCAGCCAGCATCGCAACCGGGCAACCGCGATGGCGATGCTGAAATCGCGGATGTACGAAGCGGAGTTGCAGCGTCGCGAACTGGTCCATAACGCCACTGAAGCAGCCAAAACCGAAATTGGTTGGGGCCACCAGATCCGCAGCTACGTGCTGGCGCCTTATCAGATGGTGAAGGACCTTCGCACCGGGGTCGAAAAGGGCAATCCCGAAGCGGTGCTGGATGGCGGGCTCGATGACTTCATGGCAGCTTCGCTCGCTGCCAGGGTGGGCGCGACTCGGAGTGCAGCGAGCGCGCAGGCGGAGTAAATCAGTGGTCGCCCAAGCTGAAACCTCCGACAACCGCCGCGCGATTGCGCTGTTCGCGTTCGCGGCCTTTGTATCAGCATTGTTGGCCGTGACCAGCCTCAACAAGATGAAAGTTGCCGCCATTGCACTCAGCCTGGTGGGTGCGCCCATGTCGCTCCCCCCGTTTCTGCGCGCGTTGGGGCCGTTAGACGTCGCTTTGGCAGTGCTGACGATTGCGTCTGTCATGGCATTGGCGCTGCACGAATGGCGCTGGAACGGATTCAGCCGCTTGTTAGCGACAGCGACCCCGCTGCAGGCCTTCGCATTGCTGACAGTTCTGGCCGCGTGGTTCGGCCAGTCATACCTTGGCACTGGAATCTTGCTGGGCGGTGATACCGGCACCCATGTCGCGCGCTTCATGGAAATTCGACGCGGACTCGAAAATGGTAGTCTTCCGCTTTGGACCAACTACCAATATGCGGGCGCGCCTCTACTTTGGTTCACCGGGCCATTGAGCTACGTTGCAGGTGGGGTTCTCGCCTTTCTTGTGCAGGACGCAGTGCTTGCGACGAAGCTGTTCCTGTTCACCCTGCATCTCAGCAGCGCTTGGGTCTGCTTCGCTCTGCTGCGCCGGTTCGAAATTCGACCGATCCCTGCGATGGTTGTTGCAGCGGGCTTTGCCGGCTCATTCGGGCATCTCCATCTGTTTCTTTATCGCGGTGTGTTTCCTCAGGCAATCACACTCGTGGCACTGGTGGTGCTGTTTTATTCCGCCGACGGGCTGCTGCGCCGACGCGGTCGGCGGGCGGCAAATATGATGGTTTTTGCCCTTGCAACCGCATGCCTGATCGTCAACCATCAGCCACATGCGCTGTTCGCCGCATTCTATCTGGCGATTTTCGGCGCGATCCTGTTGGTGCTGCGGTTCTGGAAGTGGCGCGATCTGCCACTTCTGGTTCTGGCAGGCGTCCTCGGCACGATTGTCGGGGCGATCGCCGTATTGCCGACGATCGTAGAGGCAGACTGGGTCATGCTAGAGGCCGATAGCGGCTTATTTCGCCTACAACTTCCCACGCTGGAGCGTATCGGGCATTTGCTGCTCTGGCGCAACACCCGCACCACCTGGGGGATCGACTATTGGGCCTATCTTGGGCTCGGAATGATCGGCCTGGCGGCGACCGGAATCGTTGCAATGCTTCGCGGTCGGCTTTCCAGTGACCATCGTGCGTTGGCAATCGCTGCCTTGGGTAGCCTTGTGGTTTGCCTTTTCGTCTATAACCCGGTTGTTCGCGACGTTATGTTTCTCCTGCTGTTTGGGGGAATGTTGGCCGCAATTGGCTGGCAAAGTTTGAGCGACGCGGCCTGGCTGTCCGACCGGCGCCGACTGACCGTCGTTACGGTCGTAATGTTGGATCTTCTCAGCACCTCAATCCAGCCGATTACGCGGACCGACAAGTCCTTCCTGATCGATATTGGGCTGACGCTTGAGCGTATCGCGCCGCACCAGCGAGTGGTGGAAGTGGCTATTGATCGTGACGGAAAACTTGCGATCGACATGGGGCCTGACGGTAGCCCTGCGAGCGCCTATGCCACTTATCAACGAGTAGCCGGCAATCACAATATGGCTGCCACCCGGGTCCATAATTATTTGCTGGCGGCGTTGGCGTCGGCCCAACACGATCTGCATACCAACCGCAGATTATCACCTCGAACAGAAACATTACTCGCAACGATGAATGTCGGACGGGTGATCTGCCATACATCTTCGGCTAATGGCTGCCCGGCTGATTTCAGCACCGCCCGCGACGAACCAGTGCTAGGCCGCACCGTGATTATCGCAGGCGCTACCCCTGTGGTTTTCAGCCAACACCTGATAGCAATGGCTTCGCCGGCGGGTGCTGAAAAGCCCATGCTATGGCCATGGGATTTTGAAGAACTAACCAAACCTGATCAGATTTTTGGGATAAACGCGTTTCTAACTAAACTGGTGGACCATCAGGGTTTCGAACCCGCAACTGCGACTGCTCAGGCCATAGCGGTCGGATGGGATCATCGCCTGGCCCCATTGCTTGCCGACACCATTACCTGGCACCCTGTGTTGCGAGACTATCAGGTCGGGTTGGATAGAGTAACGATGCGGATCGAGAGCGACCGCAGCGGTTTTGCGGCCCTCGCCCATCCCTGGTTTCCGTCACTGGTACTGACGGTGAACGGCCACGCAATTCAGCCAATACGCAGCGCAATCGGGATGATGGTGATTGCCATTGGCCCGGGGGTTAGCGATGTATCGTTCGAAGACAGTTGGACACCTGTCCGAAAATTAGCTGTTTGGATATCGCTGATCGGACTGCTCGCAATTGCGATCGTGGGCGCTGGTTTGACGTGGGTTGATCGATATAAGAGCAGATAACTCGCAAGCCTTCGACCGTCCTGATACGGTTATTCGTGTGAGTATGGCGGCGGGTGGAGCAGGACAACATTGTCCGACAGTGTTACAGCTCCGCTCCGCGTTGATGCTGGCCTGCGCCGTCGCACATGACCACGGCGCAGGCTCCAACACTGATCTGGGAGCCAATCTCCTCGAAATTCAGGTTCATGCACTCGGTATTGGCCGAGGGCGTAAACACCGCATCAACCCCGCCTGCCGTTCAGGTCCTAGCAAACAGGTGGGCATTGTTATGAAGAGCGTCGCGGGCCATCAGCGGATGCGCACCGATCGAGACTCATTTATAAGAATATTTCCTTTTTTGCCCGACCGTGCCCTTATGCTGGAATTAGCCTTCGACCTTCACCAAAGACCGTTGCGCGGCCCTATGGTGCAGATCAACACAGAGCAATCGAACAACATCGTGCAATGCCGTATCTGGGTTGGCCACAACTAGGTCGCAAAGCTCAGACACCAGGGTGGCTGCATCCCTTCGGCATGGACGCACACAACCGCCCCCATCTAGCGCCCTGCGCGCCGACCTCGGCATGGCAGAGCTTGGGGGCGCAGCCGCCTTTGCCGACCCAATTGGCAGTCGGACAGTTTTGTCCACGGGTATCGGTCACCTGGACATTGACTCGATAGCGGATGACGCAGCCCAGCCGAGATCACCGAGAAAGCCAAACTGCTTCTAATCACCAAACCGCGACAGCTTGGATCGTTGCCCGACAATCTGGACGTAGTGTTTCAGCCAAGAAGCGCAGGGAGAAATCCGAAATATTATTTTATTTACCGATTTTTTCCTTCAGTTTGTCAGATAAATCAGCGGCGCGGCCCGACCTTGGTCGGCTATCACGCTCAGCGCCAGCGTCAAATGATTATTGTGGGCGAAGTCGGTCCAGTCCACCGCAACCAAGATGCTTGTATGCACCGTGATCTGCAGTGACACCCAACGAGCGAAGCTGGCCAACACGTGTCATCAAACGGCCAACCTGCTTGACCGCATGCATTGTCACCAGCGCATGCCCCTGCGCCAAAGCCTTCCTAAGCCGTAACATCGCAGGCGGCGCCTCAGCCATTGCGTTCCGCGTGGCTTTAGCCCGCGCACGACTGAGTTTGGCATGCAAGTCAAACCCGAAAAGCCCGCCAGCGAAACTTTGGAAATCTTCTAAACGCTGCCAAATGACCATACTCTGAACCGCTTCTTTGAAGATGGAGGCGGTAGACAGAGAGGAGGCGAAC
>JACMOQ010000475.1 GCA_014377905.1 Acetobacteraceae bacterium
GAACGTGCCGTGTTCCAACGCCTCAGTTCCAGCCCGGGCAGTGGCTGCCATAGCGGTGCGCCACAAGGATGTTGCCAGGCTTATCCGACGCACGCCAACGGCCTCAAGATCGGCCTTGGTGAAGGACTTGCCGGGAATGCCGACCATGAAATTCACTGGCTTATCGAGGGCGGCACATACTGCCCGCACCGCCGCGAGGTCAGGCAGGCCAGGTGCCATCAGCACATCGGCGCCAGCGGCGGCAAAGGCTTGCAGGCGGCGGATGGTGTCGGCGAGATCGGGGTTGCCGCGCAGGAAATTCTCGGTCCGCGCGGTCAGCACGAAGCCATTTCTGAGCCCCTTCGCCGCGGCGGCAGATGCGGCAACACGCGCGACGGCAGTATCGAAATCATAGAGCGGTTGGTCGGGAAGGCCGGTTGCGTCTTCGATCGAGCAGCCGACTAGGCCCGTATTGGATGCCAGCTTCACGGTTTCGGCGGCATAATCCGGTGCATGGCCGAAGCCGTTTTCGAGATCGGCGGCGACCGGGATATCAACCGCGTCCACCACCAGTTTTGAATGGGCAAGCGCTTCATCGCGGCTGATCCGACCGTCGCGGCGGCCGAGCGTGCCGGCGCATGCGCCGCTGGACGTGGCGAGTGCCTTGGCACCGAGGCCGGCGAGCAGACGGGCCGATCCGGCATCGAACGGGTTGGGGATGATGAATGCGCCAGGGCCAGCATGAAGGGCGCGGAAAGCTGCGATTTTTTCCTGTTGGCTGGGCATTTTCCACACTCCTTTGATAGCGTGACGATTCTACGCGCTTTAGCCTTCCTGTCGATATCCAATTGGGGCATCGTGTGCAGGCCCATCGCCCGCCCAGCTAGCCCTGACCGGCAAGCGCGAGCAACGCCTGTGCGTCAAGTTTTCCAACCGGAAGCAACGGAAATCGGTCTACGACATGCAAATCCGACAGCCGGGCCACGCCGGGTAGCCGATCAGCAATTACCAGACGCAGAGCCGGAACCAGGGTGGTAGCATTGGCGCCGTGGGCTTCGACAAAGCCGATAAGGCGCATTCCGGAGGCCGCGCGCAACGGCAGAACCGCAGCATCGGTCACGCCCGGCTGGCTTTTCAGCAGCGCCTCAATTTCTGACAATTCCAGCCGCACACCGTTGATCTTCACCTGCCTATCCACCCGGCCAAGTACCCGCAGAATGCCATCCGGGGTGATCCTTACAATGTCACCGGTGCGGAAGACCCGCATGCCAGGTTGCCCGACCGCAGGCACCATCGCCCCTGCGACGAGCCGCCCATCCCTCCATTCGCCGCTGGCCAGGTATCGGCTGCGTACGATAAGCTCCCCTCCGATACTGGCGTCAACCGGCGCAAGATTTTCGTCCACTATGGCGTGATCGTATCCGGGTTGCAGAACACCCGAGGCCGCCACCAATACGTCGGCAGGAGTCGCATCAGCTACCCGTCCAGCCGCCAAGACTAGAGCCTCGGTCGACGCATATGCATGGATGATCGGGCAGCACGCAGGCAGAACCGCGCGCCATGCTGCGACATCGGCGGTGGGTAGCAACGCCGCGCCGGTGCGGACCAGCCGCAGGCCAGCGAAGCTTTGCCTGGCGCGCGCGAGCCCGGCCAGAACCCGCATCAAAGGTGGCGGGATGATCAGGCAGTTCACCGCCTCGGCCCGCATTATTGCCAGGAATCCGGTGGCGCCCTCGCGGCCAAAATGGGCCAAAACCACCCGCGCACCGGCGATTAGCGCCGCCAGCAGCAAAGCCAGCCCGGCACTCGTGGTGGGCAAGGAATTGGCGATCACCCGGTCATCGCGATCGAGTTGCAGCGTGTGTAGCAAATGCAGGCTGCGATACATCACCGATCGGCCCGACAACGCGATGCCCTTGGGCCGGCCGGTGCTGCCGGAGGTGAAATGGACCGCCATGACCGCGTCCGGATTCCAACCAGAATCGAGGGGCGCAACAGCTTGCTGAGTGTCGACGAAATGGGCAAGACCAAGCACCGGAATCGCCCAGTTCGCCGGCGTTTCGTCGCCTTGGACAATCAAAGCGGGTGCGGCCTCCTCCAGCAAACCGGCAATCCGCCCGGGCGGGTCCGATGGGTCCAGCACCACGCAGGCGCGTCCCGAAACCAGGCAACCCAGCAGCACTGCTACGCCGTGCGGGTTGCGCGGCAGCTGGCAAGCAACCGCCTGCTCTGCAGGAACCCTCAGCGCGACCTGTCCAGCCACGATTTCCACTAGCCTTATCATCTGCGCGAAGCTTATCCGCGCATCACTTCCCACCAGCGCCAATGCGTCTGGCGCCAAGGCCGCCGCCCGGCGCAAAAGCTTCAGCGGATGGTGGGTGCAACGCGCTTCCATCCCCGGCAACGCCGGCGCAATCGGCACGCCCAGCAACCCCCAGGCCGGTTCTGTTTCCGTGCCGTTGAGGCTCATCGGCGGGCCTGCAAAATCGCATCCACGACGTCGCCGACAACGTACAGATTTTCGAGCATCGGGATCATGATTTCGACCATGTAGTTTTCCTCCAGCAGCGCAATCGCCTGGAGCAGGCGTAGACTGTCGATGCCTGGGATATCGGCAAGCGCGGTGTCAGGTCGCAGGTCAAACGGCGCTTGCTCGCAAACCTGCGCAAGCAAGCCGGCAAATGCCGATAAAACAACTGTCTGGCTCATGCCGACTTCCATCGTTCCATTCCAGCATCAAGCTTCGCCAAAGCCAAGGTCTGCGTACAGACATCCCGCCATTCATCAAATGGCCCGTCCGCAGCGACGAAGCGGCTCAGATAGCCAGCATAAAGCCCAGGTTGCAGGCAGGTGACCCGATCGGTTGCCTCGGACGCGCCCCGCAGGCCGACGCAAAGCAAGCCTGCGGGGCCGATTGCTGACAGCGCGTGCGCCATGAGCCGCATCGCTGCATGATCGAAATCCGGATCGGGGCTGCGGAAGACAAAAATGCGCCGGGCGGTTGAAATGTCGTGCAGCAGCTTGCGCCGCAGCAGCCGCAGGGTGGCGCATCCGGTCCGCAGGATTTCCGCCCTTTCCCCACCTTGCCCCACCGGAGTGAAAGTGTGCAGCCGGAAATAACGGGTTTGCAAGCGGTAGTCGTTATCATCAATTAAACTTGTTTCGGACGAATCGCCCAGCCCCTCAAAGCGGTGTTCGAGCCCGTTGATAAGATCGCGATAGTTTATATTCGCCCACCGCAGCAAGCTCACCACGCCGGAGTGGCCAAGATGGCGCTGGAACAAACCAAAATCGCAGTTGCTGCCCAGATTTTCGAAGGCATCGCCCAGCATCGAGGTCTGTTCAAGGGGCAAACGATGATAGCGTGGCAGCGCCTCGCCAATTATGACCAAGACCGCCCCATTGTCGTCCGCGCAAAGAAAACCTGGTAGTTCGGCTTTGCCGTCGGTCCAGCGTAGAGAAATGCCGTCGCTTTGCTCGGTTAGATGAAACCCCTCGCATAGCGCCGGACTGTCGGGCTTCAAGGTTATGATCGCGGTGATAGTCTGCACCTCGATTGCGTAAACGCACAGTCCAAGCAGGCGTGGATCGTCATTCAGGCCGATTTCGGCCGGGCGGGCAGCACGCGACATCAGCCACAGGCGGCACGTGCCGGGGGGAATGTCAAAGCACCAGCGTCCGGCGGACATTACCCGCGGTTCTACCCGCGTGCCGTCTGCCAGAAGGTGAAGATCAGGATCATCGGTAAAAGTCCGGCCCGTCGGGCTGGCCTTCGGCACCTTGCCGCAGCGCTTTCCGCGTGGCATCGCGTCATGTCCATTAGCGCCCTGGACCATTAGCCGCCGGTTACGCTCATATGGCGCGCCACGGCCGGGCCTTGATGGTCACGGTCAATGATGAAATCATGACCTTTGGGCTTTCGCGCGATGGCGGCGTGAATAGCGGCATCCAGCCCGGCATCGTCGATTCCGTTGCGCAGCAGGCCGCGGAAATCGGCGGCGTCATCCTGGCCGAGGCACATATAAAGCGTGCCAGTACAGGTCAGTCGCACCCGGTTGCAGCTTTCGCAGAAATTATGCGTCATCGGGGTAATGAACCCGACGCGCTGGCCGGTTTCGGCGACGTTGTAATAGCGCGCCGGCCCGCCGGTGCGATAATCAGTGTCGTCCAAGGTCCAGGTTTTGCGCAGGCGTGAGCGCACCAGCGATAGCGGCAGATACTGGTCGGTGCGGTCTTCCTCGATCGCGCCCATCGGCATGGTCTCGATCAGGCAGAGATCAAAGCCGTGCTCGCCGCACCAGGCCAGCATCGGGCTGATTTCGTCCTCATTGAAGCCCTTCAACGCCACCGCGTTGATCTTGACCGCGAGTCCAGCGGCCTTGGCGGCGAAAATCCCGTCCAGCGTCTTTTCGATCTTGCCGCGCCGGGTGATTGCGGTGAATTTCGCCGGATTGAGCGTGTCGAGGCTGACGTTGACCCGCTTCACGCCGCAACCGGCCAGCATTTCGGCATGCTGCGCAAGGGTGGTGCCATTGGTGGTCAGCGTCAATTCGCGCAATCCGCCTGCGCCAAGCCGGCGGCCGAGGGCTGCGAATAGTTGCTGCACGTCGCGCCGCACCAACGGTTCGCCGCCAGTGATGCGGATTTTGTTAGTGCCGAGGCGGATGAAGGCACCACAGAGGCGGTCAAGTTCCTCCAGCGTCAGCAACTCCGCCTTGGGCAAAAATTTCATGTCGTCAGACATGCAATAGGTGCAGCGCAGATCGCAGCGGTCAGTGACCGAAACGCGCAGATAGGTGATGGCGCGGCCAAAAGGATCGATCATGGGGGTGTGCTCAGCATTGGTTGTGCCCCAACGGGTATAACGAATGTCGGCGCTTCTGGATAAGGATGCAAGGGGCGGAGTGAACATCTACCGCGGAATTCATCTTTCGTTTACTGTTAGCAAGTAAACGTCTCGTTTAATGTGGACAGGGTGCCTGCATGTCCAGTATGTCAGCATGATACATACGTAAAAAAAGCGACGAACCACGGCCTAGCCGGGCATTTGAAGACCATAAAAGAGGTCGCTGTGATGAGCAATGGACTCCGCCTCGCCGAAATCTTGGCCATTCGACTATGCCATGACCTGAGTAGTCCCCTTGGTGCAATGCTGGGCGCGTCGGGCGTGGCGGAAGATGAACCGGCCTTAGCGGGGGAGGCAATGGCAATCATGGCCGATGCAACCCAGGCGATGGTGCGGCGCATCCGCCTCGTGCGGGCAGCCTGGGGGGGGCCAGCACCCATGTCAGGTAGTGAATTCGCAACAATGGCAGCCAGCCTGGCGACCAAACGCGTCGCGATCGGCACGGATGATCTTGATCCCCTTGCTGTGTTTGGGGCGGAAGGCGCACGGGTTGCGCTCAACGTGCTGCTGCTGGCGGTCGAAGCCTTACATGGCAATGGGACGGTCACTATTGGTGGCGACCCGTCCGGTGATATCGTGTTTGGCATCGCAGGCAAAACCTCCGCGTGGCCGGCAGGATTTATCGGGCTGCTGGCTGATCCGGATAGCGCCTGGACGATGCTAGATGATCCCGCCAAACTACAAGCGCCGCTAACTGTATTGTTGGCACAGGCGGCCGGTTTGAGGATATCGGTACTGCTTGGCCCAAACCAGGAGGCAGCACCACCGCTGCTGCTTCGGCTCAGCTAGAGCCAAACATGCCCGCACGCTGACGGCAATGATGGGCTGCGCCTTGCGGCTTTAAACATCAGCGATCGACCGATAAACGGCCTCCGCCAGGACCGTGCGCCGAATGCCCCGTTGAAGCGGGATAATAGCATAAAGGTCCTTTGACGCCTCAGTAATCGTTACGCCGGCAAAACTAGGCAGCAGGCGCCGTCCGCTGCGTTCCCATACTGGCGCCGCCCGCAGGATGATGCGCAAATCGGTGGGAGGTATGAACAACGCGGTATCGTGGCGCTCCTCGCGAAACATCGTAGCATGCAGCAGCCGTGCGATTTGCCCCGCTGAATACGGCTGTCCCTGGCCAAACGGCGTACTCTCCAGGTGCGCCCACATCCCAGATCGGTTCGGGGTGACCACGAGCAGACGGCCATCATCTGACAGCACTCGCCAAATTTCCCGCAGCAACGGCCGCACCTGTTCGGCCGCTTCTAAGCCATGCACCAAAATTACGCGGTCAACGCTGCGATCGGCAAAAGGTAAGGCATCTTCCCCAGCTGTACAAGACAGCTTTGCCTGCCCGACCGGCCACGACGCAACACCAATCTGGCTCGGCGTCATTGCGATGCAGACCTGCGCCTCATCACGCCACTGCCGCAAATAGGGACCTGGGTAGCCAATTCCTAATAATTTCTTCCCCGCGAGCGTCGGCCATATAATTGCTAGCCGCGCCCGTAACAGCCGTGCTGTGACGGCACCCTTGCGAGAGCTGTAGAATTCTGCCGCAGTCAGGACATCAGTCGCCATGTCGGCATATTAGCATATGCAGCGACACTCGGTTGAGGATTTGCGCAAGCCCCCCGTCCTGGTGCAAAGTTTGGCTATGATCATTGCAACGGCTGTCCCGATACTTTCTGACAATTATGCTTGGTTGCTGCGCTGCAGCGAAACCGGCACGACCGCGATCGTCGATCCGGCCGATCCGGGTCCGATCTCAACCGCTATCGATGCTGCGGGCGGGCGTTTGGATCTGATCCTGTTGACCCACCACCATGGCGACCACATTGCTGGCACCGACGAAATTCGCGCCCGCTATGGTGCCTCGGTCGTTGGCGCCAAGGCCGATGCACATCGGCTGCCCAAACTTAACCAAGCGGTTGCCGCTGGCGATACAATTATGGTTGGGTCGTCCTCGGCACGGGTGATGGAAACCCCTGGACATACGCGCGGCCATATCAGTCTCTATTTTGCCGATGGCGGCGTGTTGCTGCCTGGCGACACGTTGTTCAGCCTAGGCTGCGGACGCCTACTTGAGGGAAACGCTGATGAAATGTTCGCCTCGCTTGCGCAGTTTAAAACCTTGCCAGGCGAAACCCTGGTGTGTTGCGGGCATGAATACACCGAATCAAACGCCCGCTTTGCGCTACATGTTGACCCCGACAATGTCGCCCTGGCGATCTATGCCGAGCGCGTGAAGTCGTTACGGGCCGCAGGCAAACCGACCATTCCAAGCGTGATGTCCGATGAACTTGCCTGCAACCCGTTCTTACGCGCTACAACGATTGCTCAGCTCGCGGATTTGCGCGCACGCAAGGATAAATACTGACGTCCCGCTATGATTCTAGATTGGAAAAATCACCATGAAGCTGTTTTATTCGCCGGCAAGCCCTTACGTCCGCAAAGTCATGGCCTGTGCAATCGCCCGCGGGATTGACGGGCGGATCGCGCGTTTGACAAGTGGAACGTCGGAGTATCAGGCGGGATTGCAGTTGGCCAATCCACTGTCGAAAGTGCCGTGCCTGATAACAGATGATGGTTTGTCGTTGTTTGACAGCCCAGTGATTTGTGAGTTCCTCGACACGATCGGCGATGCGTTGCCAATGTTCCCGGTATCCGGTGGCGCGCGTTGGCGCGCACTTAAGCAGCAGGCAATGGGCGACGGGATGATGGATGCCTGCCTGATCCGTCGTGGCGAAGCCGGCAAACCGATGGATGCGGGTCGCGAGGATTTGCATGCCAAGCAAGCCGCTAAAGTGGCTCGCAGCCTTGATGCCCTCGAAATATATCTTCCGCATAAAGTGGTGGACATCGGAAGCATTACGATCGTTGCAGCACTTGGCTATCTTGATTTTCGATTTGCCGCTGAGCCTTGGCGCCCTGGCCATCCGATCCTGGCAGCTTGGTATGACGAGATGATGAAAGACCGCTGCTTGGCTGAGACCGCGCCGCCGCCGGTGTAAACGGCTGTATTTTAACAAAAGGGTGCTGTTCCGGATGGGACCGCACCCGTTATGCCTGGCGGAATATATGGTTTATCTTATTCCATCAGTTTCCACGCGCCGTCCTTGATCGTGATCAGCACAAGGGATCGGCTATCAGTACCGTTATGGTTGGTCGGCGTCATATTGTAGATGCCGGCCGCGCCGAATACGTCAGTTTGCCGCTCCATTCCATCCCGGATTGCTGTGCGAAACGCCGCAGTGCCTGGCGTGCCCGCCTGCAGAGCATCCGGCACGGCACGGGCAAACAACAAATAAGCATCCCACGCCGTCGCCCCGAACAGGGTGCGGGTGTTCGGTCCGAACTTGCCTTCATATGCCTTGACAAACTCCATCGCCGGGGCTTTGCCCGGGTGGTTCGCTGGCAGCTGTTCGGCAACCGTCACTGGCGTTGAAGCCAAGATCACTCCGTCAGCGGATTTGCCGGCGACGCGCAGAAAATCTGGGCTCGCGATACCCTGATTGGCAATTATCACGCCGGCGTAGTTGCGATTACGGAGCTCAATTACCGGCAACGCGCCTGGCGTACCAGAATTGGCTAGAAATATCGCGTCGGGCTTATTCGCCATCACCTTAAGGGTCTGTGGCGTGACGGACGTGTCTGTGAGGTTATAGGTTTCGACCCCGGTGAAGCTGATGCCGCGCTTGGCAGCTTCCGGTTTCAGCGCGGCCACGAATGCATCGCCGAACGCGGTTGCGAACGCAATGCTACCGATGGTCTTCACACCACGGGCCTTAAGATAATCAAGTGGTGCAGCGAGCATTGATGTTTCAGGCGACGCCAGCTTGAACGCCCAACGCCTGTTACCCTCGGGAGGCTGGATGACCGCCTCGGATCCCGATAGGCTCACCATGGGTGTGCCGGATGCGCCGGCCGGTTCCAACACAGCGATTGAGGTAGGCGTAACCGACGGCCCGATGACAAAATCGACCTTTTCTTCGCTCACCAGTTTCTGAAAAGCTTGGACCGCCTTGGTGCTATCTGTTCCGTCATCAAGAATGACGTAACGTATCTTTTGTCCAGCGACTTCCTTTGGCAGCATCTCAATGACGTTGCGTTCAGGTATGCCGAGTGATGCCCCGCCACCTGTCAACGATAGAACGGCACCGATCGTGATTTGTGCCTGTGCGAGGGCTGGAACAGCTATCATCGTTGCTGCTAGCAGTAGCTTGCGGAACATTTTGGGTCTTCCTCCTGGGACGGCGCCTTTGAGATTACCGTGTGGCTGCGGTTCCACCAAGGCCCCATTGAAAATTGGCCGACTGGTGCAAACCTCTGCCACTTCTTATGATTGAACGGGTTCTGGAGATATCTTTGCATGCGCTACCTGATTTGCGCGATTTTTATTTTTTCAACCGGTGGAACGGGCGCTGTGGCGGCAGAGGAACTTGCCGCCCACCGCGCCCGCTATGATCTGTCCCTAGAGCGTGGCCGGGGGGATGTGATTGCCGCATCGGGAAGCATGGATTTCGATGTGACGGATGCCTGCGACGCCTGGGCGGTCCGGCAGCGTTTGCACATGGTGCTAACCGGACGTGATGGCACTGAAACGGAAATGCTGTCCGACTACACGACAATCGAAACCAAGGACGGCCGTACCCTGCGTTTCCGGCTTCGCCAAAGCAATGCCGGTGATCAACCCAGCGAGGTCGCGGGCAATGCGACAATCGGGGTGGAGGACGGTGACGCGCATTATACTGCACCGGAAGTCGTCACAAAAAAGCTGCCGGCCGGAACCCTGCTGCCGATGGCGCACACCTTAGCGATTATAACCGCAGCGAAGGCTGGCAAAAAATTTGTCGCCGTGCCAGTTTTCGATGGGACGGGTGCGGACGGTGCACAGGATAGTACTATTGCCATCGTGAATTGGGGCGCGCCGCGTTCAGGCCCATGGCCCGTCCTTACGACCCTGTCGAGTGGGCGTATGCGGATCGCGTTTTTTGACCGCGCATCTACCGCCCAACAATCGGAGTACGAGGTCAGCATGCGCTACTACGAAAATGGTGTAGCGGACGAAATGTCGATGGATTTCGGTGAGTTCGTTATGGCAGCAAAATTGAAGGACCTCGTGATATCCAAGCCCGGCTGCTGAAAAAGCCGTCATCAGCTATAACACCACATGGTGGCAGCGGCGCCACCGATAGGATGATGCTCCATCATCTGCCTGGACTGATGCCCGTTCGGGTTTTCTTCGCTTTGTTCATATTTTGTTCTTGACGACCGCATGTCTGATTGGCACAGTGCGCAAGAACACAAAGGGAACACGCGAATGGATGATCTAGGCCGTCATCTAACATCCTATCAGGACGATAGCTACGCCCGCGAGATCGACCCACAGGAACTCGAAGCGTTTGAACGCGCTGGTATGATAGAAATCCCGCAACCTGTCACGCGAGCACGCCAAGGCCTCGGTATCCCGCAACCGCCAGCGCCGATGCATCCAGTTGGACCGGGGCCGCGCAAGGGTAGAGGCGCCACGTTCAACCCGCCCAATCGGTTCGATGCCCTGGTGCCTGCCAGTTTCGATGATGGTTGGAGTACTGTGGAAGAAGAATTACCACCGCTGCAAACCACTTTGACCCGGGATGCATCGCGCAGTGTGATTAGTTGGAACCAAAGCCCAGATATTGGTTTCGATCGCGCGGTGAACCCGTATCGCGGCTGCGAGCATGGTTGCGTTTATTGCTATGCGCGGCCGTCCCATGCTTATCTCGGGTATTCGCCTGGCCTGGATTTTGAAACCAAGCTGACGTTCAAACCGGATGTTGCCGAAATCCTCGAGCGCGAACTCCGCAAGCCCGGCTATATCGCCAAACCGATCGCACTTGGCACCAATACCGATCCCTATCAGCCGGTTGACCGTACTTTGAAGCTGACCCGCTCGGTTCTGGCGGTTCTCGACCGCTTCAACCATCCGGTGACCATTGTTACTAAATCTGCGCTGGTGTTGCGCGACTTGGACATTCTTGTGCCGATGGCACAGCGAAACCTGGTGCGGGTATGCCTGTCAATAACCACGCTCGATCCGGTGTTGGCGCGACGGATGGAACCGCGGGCGGCCAGCGCACTACGGCGGCTGCAAGCAATTGCCGAACTCGCCAAGGCGGGTGTTCCGGCGGGTGTGATGGCAGCGCCGATGATACCAGGCTTGAACGATGCCGAATTGGAAAAAATCCTGCAGTCGGCCGCCACAGCCGGTGCGCGTTGGGCCGGCTACGTGCTGTTGCGGCTGCCGCACGAAATTAAACAGATTTTCGAGGACTGGCTGCATCAGCATTACCCTGATCGTGCACGCCATGTCCTCGATCTCGTGCGTGAAACCCGCGCCGGCGCATTGAACGACGCAAAGTTCGGCCAGCGCTTTAATGGGACCGGCGTTTATGCCGATCTGCTCGCCAGTCGGTTCAGTCGGGCGGCGCGGCAATTTGGGCTTGATGGGCGCGATGGGCTGGACTGTTCGCTGTTCTCGGTGCCGCCGGACATGCGCATGGGGATGGCGGAAGCGCAGATGTCCCTGTTCTGACGAGAACGGCCACAAAAAGTAAGGGCCGAAGCGCATCCGCTTCGGCCCTTGTCAGCTAAGTAGTGCGAGAGGAACTAATATCCCATCGGGCTCTTGTCAGCCACCACCCATTTGCCGGCTTTGACCTGAACCAAGTAGGATGAGTTGGACCCCTGGCGCACTTTCGGTCCGAAGTTAAATTTGGGGGAACCGAAAATATCCTGGTAGTCCTTGATTGCTTCCATTCCACCGATGAAGCTGTCGAGGTCCAGGTTCTTGCCGGCGTTCTTCAGCCCTTCAACCAGCAGGTATGCTGCAGAGTAGCCGATCTGCGCTGCGAAGTTAGGTTCGCGGGTGAATTTTGCCTTGTAGTTCTTCACAAAAGTCTGAACCTCGGGCTTTGGGTCAGCCGGGTCCAGCAGCAACACCGAGGTCATGGTATAGAAGCCTTCGGTAACACCACCCGGCACTTCGGCAACGCTTGCGTCATAGGTTGCAATATTGCCCAAGGTTTCAACATCCCAACCGGACTTACGGATGGCCGAAATGATCTGGATTGTGTCACGAGTGATGCCACCAATAACAACCAGATCGCATTTCGCCGCTTTCATCCGCGCAACAGCCGCGCTGAAATCGGTATCAGTCGGCTTGTGCAGCGTTTCACCTGCCACCGTCAGGTTCATCACCTTGAGCTGATCCCTCACGCCATCCGACACATCCCGACCGAAATCGGTGTCCTGAGTCATCTGACAAATCGCCTTTTTGCCGCGCTTTTCGACGAAGAATTTCAGGCCAGAACGCGTTTGATCATAGTAGGAGGATGTCAGGCCAAACTTAAGCCGATGAAACGGCTCATACATTGACCGTGCGCTGGTCAATGGGAACATGTTCGGAACGCCCTTTTCAAACTGTTCCGGCATGGTCGCGTTGTTCATCGGCGTACCGCCATTGGCGATCATCAGGAACACATGATCGCTGTTGATCAACTTGTTGGCGGCTTGGATCGAGCGTGGGATTTGGTACTGATTGTCTTCGACAATGTAGCGGATCATTCGGCCATTGATCCCGCCCTTGGCGTTGACTTCATCGAAAGCCATACGGATCGCGTTGGAGTTGTTCACCCCCCACGACACCGTGACCCCGGATAGGTCGGTGTATGTTCCGATCAAAATTTCCTTTTCGGTAACGCCCGCCGCACCGGCAGTGAACGGTGAACCGATCACCGCGCCAATAGCAAGAACACTCGCAAGCAAAAGCTTCTTCATGTTGTCCTCCCTGTTTTAATGCCCACCCGGATTGTCCGAACTGGCGTCTTATCCGAACTATGCCACAGATTTCGGCAAGTCGCGGTATTTCTCAATCACGAAGCTCCGTCGCAACATCATCATCGGCGTGAGTTCGGGGTCCCCCGGTTCAAGTCGGCGATCGATAACGGTGAATGCACTAATTTTGGCCAGCGCAGTGGCATTTGTCCGATTGATTTCGCCTTGCAGCAAGTCCTGCACAGGACCCGATTGCACCAAGGTGGCAAAATTACCGGGGGCCAAATCCTGACTTTGCGCCCAATCATCCAACACGTCCTGGTTGACCATCAGCACGCAAGTGAGCGTCACACCACCTTCAGCGAGCACTAAAGCGTCCGCAATGAAGCGGCTGGCCCGCAATTCGGTCTCAAGCGTTGCCGGCATGACCACCTTGCCCGAAGCAAGTTCAATCAGATCGGACGCCCTGCCCTCAACGATCAATTTTCCGCCATCGATTCGACCGAGATCCCCGGTGGCCAACCAACCCTCCACGCCGCCGATATCCCCCGCATTTTGGTAGCCAACCCCAAGATGCGGGCCACGCAGTTCGATCTCGCCATTAGGCGCTATTCGGATATCAAAACTCGCTATCGGGGCGTCAATGCTGGCAAGCCCACCAACCTCGGTCAATCCATAGAATTCGGTGAGCGAAATCCCAAGGGCCGCAAACTGACGCAGCAAAGCCGGTGCAACAGGGGCACCACCGACCCAGGCGCAGCGCAAGCGATCCAGCCCGATCGAGGCCAGCGCCGGCTTGATCACCAGTCGATGTGCGAATGCGCCCCCAGATCCAAGTGCCCAGTTGTAAAGGCCGCGTTGAATGGGTGTCGCACCCGCCGCCCGGGCGGTCAGTCCACCTCCGAGTCTTTGCCAAACCCGGGGCGGCGCAATCATCACCGTCGGGCGCACTTCGGCGAGATTTTCCGGTACCGTCTCCACGCTTTCGACCAGGTTGCTGATGCACCCGCCCGCCAGCGATAGATAAAGCCCCAGCACCCGCTCGGCATGCAGTGCCAGCGGCAGGAACGCCAGACGCTCGTCGCCGTCAATAATTTTTGCGAGCGCGAGACCAGCTCTCACCTGCACCATGATATTGCGGTTGCTTAACCGCACCCCACGCGGGGCGCCGACACTTCCAGCCGTATAGGCCAAGACCGCCACATCGTCCGATGCGACTTCAACAAAGCCCCCAGGTTTGCCGCGCGCCTGGAATACGGCGAGGCTTTCGCAAATCGGGTCGGCGAAATCATGCAGGCCTTTCATATCGAGAATGACAACGCGTTGCAGCTGCGGGCAGCGGTCACGAATATGCAGCACTTTGTCGA
>JACMOQ010000476.1 GCA_014377905.1 Acetobacteraceae bacterium
AGAAGTACGCTGACAAAACGCTGGCCGTTATCGAAGCCGCCTATCTGGTGAAGGCTAAGGAGCAATGCTTAGTAAAATAGTACCACGGGCACGCGGCAGGTATTGTGAAAACGCGCATCTTCATTGGGTTTGTAGCGCCGTCGCTGCTCCTGATGTCGATTTTCATTGCCCTGCCGCTAATCGGCGTTTTCATCGAAAGCTTCTACTCAACTCAGCCCGTATTCGAAACAGTGGAAGTGCAGTCATGCACGCCCGGTTTTACCGGCCAGGCCTGCACGACCGAAACAAAATCCCGCCCGCGCTTCGATGCCAGCGGGGCGCCTATTATCGCAACCAGCTTTATCGGGGTGCAGGCCTATCGCGATTTGTTGCAACCCGACGCGGTGGTCCGCGCTTTTGGACCTGACGGCGGCGGCCTTTGGGCGCTGCTGTCAATCGATTTTTACGCGGCAGCGCGTTTCACCGTGACCTTCACCCTTATCACCCTTCCGCTGGTAATCGGTTTCGGGTTGATGGTCGCACTTGCGGTCAACAACGTCACCCGGAAACTGCGCGGACTGGTGATTTTTGCGGCCCTGCTGCCTTTCATCATCACGCCGGTGATTGGCGCGCTGTCTATTCGCTGGCTGTTCACTGGCGACGGCATCCTGACCGCCGCGATACGGTCGATATTTAACAGTAATATTTCGATGTTTGCGCAAGGTTGGACTATTGAACTGCTCATGCTGACCTATCGTGTCTGGCATGTGGCACCGTTCGCTTTTGTGGTGTTTTATGCAGGGCTGCAAACGGTCGATCAGGATACGCTTGAGTCCGCTATCGTTGATGGCGCGTCGCGTTGGGAACGGCTGCGCTGCGTGATCGTGCCGCATCTGATGCCGCTGATTGTGTTCGTGGCGTTAATCCATTTGATGGATAGCTATCGGGTCTTCGAGGAGGTGGTTGGCTTTTCAAGCCAGGCGCACCGGATTTCCTTGCAGTTCCTAACGTTTAATTTTCTCACACCGGATCAGACCGGCAACCGCGCCATCACCCGGGCGGCCGCATCTTCGATGCTGACAATGGTGGGAATTGTGGTGCTATTGGTGCCGCTGATCACCCATGCCTGGCGCACCCAGCGGGGCCGGCGATGATTACCGCGCGGGCATTGCGCACCCCGATTGGATTACAGATCGTGGTGGCCGCGTTCCTTGCCGTCTGGGTCGTGGCGGCTATGTTTCCACTGCTTTGGACCGCGGTGATGTCGTTCCGCGTACCGCTTGACGCGTTGTCTTCCGATCCGCTCGTGGTGCTACTGGGACCGGCAACGCGGGCATCCGCGATGGGCATCTCGTGGCTCGACCTGCTGCTTGAAGTGGCGGCTGTCGTTGTGGTTTATCGGGTTACGTCCCGGGTCATGCGCCCGATGGCAGTGCAATATGCACCGTTCGGATATGTGCCATTGGGGTGGGCGCAAGCCGCGATCTGCTGCCTTGGGTTGGGGGCAATCATGCTGGTTGCGGTGGTGCCGATGTTGGCCCGCGGTCTCGACGCTGCATTGTTGTCGGTTCCGATCATTGGCCAGCTTGCAGTGCCTGCGATCGGCATCACGCTGGAGCATTATCGCGCCGTCTGGATTACGCACCAATTCTACCATAATTTTCAAAATTCGCTTATCATCACTACCGGTGTGGTAACGGTGTCTCTGACCGTCGGTACGCTTGCCGGCTATGGGTTAGCACGATCGGGCGGACGGATGGCGTTCTGGATCCTGATGCTGGCGCTGGTGTTTCGCGCCTTGCCACATTCGGTGCTGGTAACCGGCTATCTGCCGATGTTTCTTGGCTCTCGTGAGTTGCTTGCGCCGCTTTGGGCAGCCCCCGTCATCGGCACCGTGATGCACTGGTTCAGCGCCGCGCCGCCAACACTTTACGGCCAGCCTTGGGCGATCATCATCGTTTTGGTATCGATCAACCAACCCTTCACGATCTGGATGATGCGGTCGTTTTTTGATGGCATTCCGACCGAGCTTGACGAAGCCGCCCGCGTCGATGGTTGCACCCATTTTGAGGCGTTCTGGCGGGCGATCATTCCGGTGATGTGGCCTGGTGTGATCACCACCGGATTGTTTTCCTTCCTGTTGGCATATAACGACTATCTCGTAACGTCGCTGCTGCTCGACGCGCAGTCGCAAACCATGGTGCCGGCAATCAGCCAGTTTCTTAACCGCGATACCAGTTCTGCCGACCAGATTGAGGCGATTGCCGCGGCGGTTTCCATCACCGCGCCGCTGTTCTTTCTGGTGATGGCGTTTCAACGACAAATCGTATCGGGTCTGACCGCCGGTGCGGTGAAAGGCTAGGGAGCAAATATGACCGAACAAGCCATTCTCACCCGCGACAACGATCTTTCTAAAACCGCCGAGACCATGCAGGTCATCGATGGCATGGTTGAGGGCCTTAACGCGCATAAAATTAACGGCATTGCCGAGTTCTTTCATGAGAGCTTTCATTGGTACGGCAATGCAGGCTGCGGCACCAAGAACGGGCTGCGTGAATTTCAAGAAAACTGGCAGCGCCCGTTTCAGGCAGCATTTTCCGATAAGGTTGCGGTCGACGAAGCACGGCTGTTCCAGGGCGAATGGGGCGCGGCGTTTGGCCGACAGGAAGCCGTGCATTCCGGCGAATTCATGGGCATCGCGCCAACCGGCAAGAAGGTCGAGATCCGCTACATGGACTTCTGGAAGGTCGTCGATGGCAAGATCGTCGACAACTGGGTCATGGTCGATTTCCCCCATGTGATGCGACAACTCGGTGTCGATCCGTTCAACGGCATGGGTTGGGAAGAATATGACGCCGGGCGCAAAACACCGCCGCGCCCTGATCATAACAAATAGCAGGCAACCCAATGTTGATGAACGGTTTCGACCCCCAATTCAAAACCCCCGAAGATTACATCATCGGAGTTACCAGGGAGATATGGGAAGATCGCGGCATTGCCACCCTGCACCGCTACTACGCGCCAACTATCCCGGTGCGCTCGCCATCCAGCGTGGTGGTCGGCAACCAGGGCGTCATTGGCGCCACAATGGCAACGCTCGCAGAATTCCCCGACCGCGCCTTGCTCGCTGAAGACGTGATCTGGTCGGACTATTCCGAAGGCGGCTTCCTGTCATCGCATCGCATCCTGTCCACAGCCACGCACCTTCACGATGGCGCCTATGGCGCGGCAACCGGCAAATCACTACGCTATCGGATCATCGCTGATTGCGCGGCGCGTAACAACCAAATATACGATGAGTGGCTAATTCGCGACCAGGGCGCGATCGTGCGGCAAATGGGGTGGGAGGCGAAACAATTCGCAGCCGACCAGATCGCCCGCGAAGGCGGGCCGGTGCGTTGCACCCGCCCCTTCACCCCGGCGATTGACATTGCTGGGCCCTATCGTGGCACTGGTAACGATCATCTCACCGGCCAGCGCTATGCCGCGTTGCTGGGAGCCATTATGGCCGCTGATTTCGCAACAATCCCCCGCGAGTACGACCGCGCCACCCAGCTTGAACTGCCCGGCGGGGTAACCGCCTTTGGCCCATCTGCCGCCGATCAGTTCTGGCTCGGCCTGCGCGCCGCTGTTCCATCGGCCAGTTTCCAAATTCATCACCAGATCGGCCGGGACGATCCACTTTGCCCGCCGCGCGCTGCAATACGTTGGTCGTTGACCGGCAAGCATGATGGCTGGGGCGCGTTCGGTGCGCCATCCGGCGCCGATATCCACGTGATGGGTATCAGCCACGCTGAGTTCGGCCCACGAGGGCTGCGCCGCGAATTTGTGCTGTTCGATGAAACCGCAATCTGGAAACAGATCCTTCTCAAGACCGGATAGGATAACGAATATGGCCAACCTGACTGATCGGATGATCCGCTATGCTGATTTAATCCCCTGCCGCAACGCGTTCATCGACACCCGATCGCCCGGGTCCGAAACCAAGGAGAACTTTACTCTGATCGGGCCAGGTGTGTCGGAAAATCCCGATCAGCACGTCCACATCGCCGAACCGCACGGTTTCAACATCGGCGGCGCCCGCCAGCCCGGCCGCTGCCTAAATTCCCAGCATAGCCACGAAACCGCTGAAGTTTTTATTGTCCACACAGGCAAATGGCGCTTCATGCTGGGCCAAAACGCTGACGAAGCCAGCATAGACCTGCGCCCTGGCGATGTGATTTCCTTGCCACCACGGATGTTCCGTGGCTTCGAGAATGTTGGTAGCCGCAATAGCAACGACTTCCTGTTTGCCGTCCTCGGCGGGGATGATCCCGGCAAGGTCGTCTGGGCCCCAAACGTGTTCGACATGGCAAAGAAATATGGCCTTGTGCTGCTGGAAGGTGGCCGGTTGATCGATACCGTTAAAGGCGAAACGATTCCTAAAGGTGCTAAACGACAGGCACCGCCTTCCGATGCCGCCATCCGCAAGCTCGCCACCCCCACCCCCGAGCAAATGGCCGGCTGCGTGGTCCGCTATCGCGATCTGGTCGGCAATCCGGCATCAACGCTCGCGGGCCCCGGCATCGCCGATTGCCCTATCATCGTGCCCAAGGCAAGCAATGACGGCTTCCTGCCCGGCCCAATCACCGGCTGGTGGCCGCACGGCTTCAACATGCGCTGCCTAAAAATGCACAGCGGTGCCTCGGTCGCCTCCCATGTGCGGATGGAACCGGAGGTGATTTTTGTTCATGCCGGGGCGCTCGAAGTTTCCACCCCGGATGGTTCGGTGCTGCTTGCAGCTGGTGACACTTTTACCACCCCGAAAGGCTCTGCACGGGCGTTTCGGGCGACGTCTTCAGATGGCTGTGTGGCCTATTTTACACGCGGGGGCGATGCGGGCGGGGAAGCAAATTTCAAGTAAAACCTTCTTTGTTTTAAAATGGCTTGAGACGCGACCGGCAACAAAGTGTCAAAAAGTTCTTTTGGTGCTTTTTGTTTACAAAAAGAACAACCCTACCTCCCCGTCCACTTCGGCGCCCGCTTCTCAATGAACGAAGCCCTCCCCTCCGCCGCATCCTCGGTCAACGCCAGCGTGCCGATTTGCGCCTCCATGAACACCGCGGCATTGTCAAAGCCCATATCCTCTGTCTGCCGCATGGCGTATTTGCCGCGCCGGATCGATGTCGGGCTTTTGTCGAGCAATCGCGCCAGCAACCAATCCACCTTAGCATCCAATTCTTCGGGCGGCACGATGTAGTTGACCAGCCCGAGTTCAAGCGCCTCGGTCGCGTCAACCGGCTCCCCGGTCAAGGCCATTTCATAAAGCTTTCGGTTTGGAATAATACGTTGCAATACCGCCATGATTTGCATCGGAAAAACCCCAATCTTGACCTCTGGCATGCCGAAGCGGGCCGTGTCTACCGCCACCGCCATGTCGCACATCCCCAGCATCCCCAAGCCACCCGCCATGGCGTGCCCGTTGATCCTGGCCAGCAGCGGCAGGGTCAGATTGCGCGCCTGCTTCATCAACGCCACAAACGGCACGCCAATTTTCGAGTAATCGTATTTGAAAGAACCAGACCCGGATGCCAGATCGGCCCCAGCGCAAAACGCTTTTTCGCCAGCACCGGTCAGCACCACCGCGCGCATCTCGGGGTCAGTGGTTGCGGCTGCAAACCCGGCCATGATACCCGCGCACACGGCATCGTTCATTGCATTACGCCGCTCGGGCCGATTGATGGTGATCCACATCACCAGACCGCGTTTTTCGACTAGGACTTCGGTCATGACCGGAACTTCGTCAGGCTGCCACCATGCATGATCTTGCCCGGCAGTTGATGGCCAACAATCGTTTCGGCCATGCGGGCACATTCGATCAGCGCGTCGAGGTCCAAACCTGTTTCAATTCCCATTTCTTCAGCCATGAACACCAGATCCTCGGTGCAGATATTGCCGGCCGCCGCCTGATTGCCCGCGAACGGGCAGCCGCCCAGTCCGGCGCAGGAGCTGTCAAAACTGCTGATCCCCATTTGCAAACCCATCAGCGCGTTGGCCATGCCGGTGCCGCGCGTGTCGTGCAGATGCAGCGCAAGTTTCAAATCCGGCCATTTGTCGCGGATTGCGCCAACCACCCGCTGCACCCCAAGCGGCGAACCCCAGCCGACCGTATCGGCAATCCGCACCCGGTCGAGCACCACCCCGAATTCCGCCGCCAGCGCCAGCAGTTCCCCCACACAATCGCGCACCGTTTCCGGCGCAATAGCGCCCTCGAAATTACAACCAAACGCCGTCATCACAATCGCCGACTCAACCGGAATGCCACGGGCCTGAAAGAATTCCATCTGGCGGCGCTGTTCGACCAACGTTTCGGCATTGTTCTTGTTGGTGTTGTGGATCGAGAACGTGTTAGACGTGCTCATCTGCAACCCGCCAGTGATGTGCAACGGTGACTGCACCGCCCGCTCATACCCCTTCAAGTTCAGTGCGATACCGGTGTAATGCACATCAGGGCGTTGGCGAATTCCTTCGGCGACCTCGACTGCGTCGATCATGCCCGGCACCCGGCGCGGATCGACGAACGACACGCATTG
>JACMOQ010000477.1 GCA_014377905.1 Acetobacteraceae bacterium
ATGCGGTTTTATTCCTCGCATCCGACGAGGCCAAATATATCACCGCAACAGAAATTGTCGTCGATGGCGGGGTGACGGCGGCCCGGCCCTGAAAAACGCTGCTCCCTCTCCCTTCGGGAGAGGGCCGGGGTGAGGGTCCGTCAGCACCATTTTTTTCCGACAACAGAAAACCATGCTTTGGCGCGCGAACAGCTATTGGGAGTTGGCGGATAGGGCGATTTAAATGTTCATCCCGCGAGTGCCTGAACCGGGATACGCACGGTAGATGCGAGCCGTTCAAACTCGCTTTCTTTCCCGCCAAGGTATCTGCAGAACATAGCGGCCAGACTCACACCGAGTCGTTTCATATCTGCGTGATATAAGTAAAGTCGGCGCTTTTTCAGACCATTTTTGGGAAGGGGTTTCTCACCGACCTCAATTTTAAAACCTATGAGAGATTTTCCGCCGTCGCGGTCATCTTGCGAGATCGGGGAAACAACGCGAGCGTCCCCGTGCGCGAGTGCGTCTCGAAGCCAGATAAAAAAATCCAAAGCCTTCATGCCCGTAAAGCCGAGGTTCGTTTTTGTTGATTTATGTTGCAACTCAAAGTTTGCATTAACCTCTACCAACGGATGTCTCATTACCGCTTGTAAATGCCACGGCTGGTCAATGATCAATGTGTTGGAGAGTTCCGCTTTCATAGCACGAGCCGCTTTATTCATAGCGATAGATTGATCTGTATCACCTCCCTCGTCATTACCGACTCGCACCCGCTGAATAACCCAAGCGATAATGCTACTAAAAAGCGCAAATGAAAGCGTGACATCAAATTCAGCGCCCGGTGGCCTATTGAGCATACTTCCCAGCCGTTGAATAACAGCCCACTCGACGTGGTTCATCGCAATCATGCTCATATCGTATGTCACCTGTCAGCGTGATTCTCTCAGCCGGCTATGGAAGGCTTTACGCGTAATCATGCCGAAACTTATTCTTATACAAAAGGGCCTGAGCACCGCCCTTCTGGTTCGCATTAATTCTCGTTAGCGCCGTCGCCCTCAACCCCGCCATCCGCCGGAACCAACGCCGGCAGAACCCGAAACAGGCTGGGATCTGCGATCACGTAGCCCTGCCGCCGCGCCGACAAAATCACCCGTGGCGACGCGCCGTGTTCCGTCAGCTTGCGGCGCAATTTCATCACCAGTTGATCGACCGCGCGATCTTCTGAATGCAATGGCCGCTTCAACGCCACCTTGCTCAGCCATTCCCGCGACACGCTGGCGCCATTAGCTTCCAGCATAGTGTCCAACGCCGCCAGTTCCGCTTCGGTCAGCAAAGTCCGCGCCCCGGAATTGCCGATCAGCACCCGCTGGGTGTGGTCGACGAAAATCCGCAACCGCCTGGCGGCCGGCGGCTTGCTCATCCGCCGATGCACCGCCTGGATGCGCGCGATCAGTTCGCGGGCCGGCACTGGCTTGACGATATAATCATCCGCCCCGGTATCGAGGCCAGCCACCCGCACGCCGACTTCGTCATTGACGGTGACCACGATCACCCCCAGATCGCCATCCCGCGCGAAGGCTTCCACCAACGTGATGCCGTTCATGTCGGGCAGGTCGAGGTCAACCAGCGCGATATCGGGCCGAAAGCGATCCTTGGCGGCCAACGCCTCGGCGCCGGTGAGCACAACTTCGACGTCCATTCCGGCTTGCAACAGCGCCGCCCGCATGGTCGCGGCAACGGTGGGGATGTCTTCAACCAATAGCACCCGCAATTGCGCAGGCACCGCCATGGTCTTCCGGACAGGCCGCATAGAAGGGCTGGGCTTGATAACCACCTGGAGTTCCGTCGTCCTGACCAGTTACATTATAATAATCCTTGCGCAGAGTGCCGCTATTTGCACAGGATTACCAGAGGGGTTTTGCATCTATTGCGCGACAGTCGCGGGTGAAATCGCGGGCCGCCCTTGACTCGCCGCCCCGGCCACGCGCATATCCGGCCCGTCTTCCCGCCGCTCCGCGAGTTTCGCGCAGCGGCGTTAATTGCGTTGTGCCCTGTGCGTTCATTTTCCGAGGTCTGTAAAACCAGTGTTTGAGTCGCTGACCGGTAAACTATCAGGCGTTTTCGATCGCCTCCGCAGCCGCGGAGTGCTGAACGAAACCGACGTGATGGAAGCGCTGCGGGAAATCCGCCTGGCGTTGCTGGATGCCGACGTCGCCTTGCCTGTCGTGCGCGATTTCATCACCCAGGTGCGTGAACGCGCCGTCGGCCAGGAGGTGATCGGCTCCGTCTCCCCCGGCCAGCAAGTGGTCAAGATCGTCAATGACGTGATGATCGCGGCCTTGGGTGGCGAAGGCGTGGTGCCAATCAACCTCGCCGCCGTGGCCCCGGTGCCGATCCTGATGGTCGGGCTGCAAGGCTCCGGCAAAACCACGACATCTGGCAAACTGGCGCTGCGCCTGTTCCAGCGCCAGAAGAAAAAAGTACTGCTGGCGAGCCTCGATACGCAGCGCCCGGCCGCCCAATTGCAGTTGCAGCAACTCGCCGAACGCGCCGGTGTTGCCAGCCTGCCAATCATCGCCGGGCAAACTCCGCTCGAAATTGCCGCCCGCGCCATGGATACCGGCCGCCGCGAAGTGTTCGACGTGGTGATCCTCGACACTGCCGGCCGCCTCGCGATCGACGAAGCCCTGATGGCGGAAGTGCAGGCCATCCGCGCCGCCACCAACCCGGCCGAAACCCTGCTGGTGGTCGATGCGATGACTGGCCAGGACGCTGTCACCACCGCCAAAGCCTTCCACGACGCCTTGGGCATCACCGGCATCGTGATGACACGGATGGACGGCGATGCCCGCGGCGGTGCCGCACTTTCCATGCGCGCCATCACCGGCGCCCCTATCAAGCTGGTCGGTACCGGCGAAAAGCTTGATGCGCTGGATGATTTCCATCCGGAACGGGTCGCCGGGCGCATTCTCGGCATGGGTGACGTGGTCGGCCTGGTTGAACGCGCAACCGATGTGATCGACGAAGCGGCGGCCGAAAAGCTGGCCCGCAAGATGGCGAAGGGCACGTTCGATCTTGAAGACTTCGCCACCCAGCTGCGCCAGATCAGCAAGATGGGCAGCCTGCAATCCATTCTCGGCATGCTGCCCGGCGGCGCCAAAATGCAGGCCCAGATGGGCAACGCCAAGCTCGACCCCAAGTTGATGAAGCGCCAGGAAGCGATCATTTCGTCGATGACGAAAGCCGAGCGCCGCAACCCCGATTTGCTGAAAGCGAGCCGCAAGAAGCGGGTCGCCGCCGGATCGGGCGTGCAAGTTGCCGACGTCAACCGCTTGCTCAAGCAGTTCGACGACATGACCACGATGATGAAACGCATGACCAAGATGGGCCAGAAAGGCCTGATGCGGCAGGGCATCGGTGCCCTGATGCCGCAAGGTCGTCGTCCACATTAACCAACAATCCAAACAGGAGAGTCTCGAAGATGGGTCTTAAAATTCGCCTCGCGCGCGCCGGTGCCAAAAAGCGTCCGTACTATCATATCGTGATTGCCGACAGCCGCAGCCCGCGCGATGGCCGCTTCATTGAACGCGTTGGCAGCTACAACCCGATGCTGCCGGCCGAGCACGCCGATCGCCTGCATCTGGTCGATGACCGCATCACCCATTGGCTGAGCGTTGGTGCGCTCGCCACCGACCGCGTTGCTAAATTCCTTGGCCAGCGTGGCCTGGCGCCGATGCCCGTGCTTGTCGCCTACCCGGTCCAGTCGCTGCCGAAGAAGAC
>JACMOQ010000478.1 GCA_014377905.1 Acetobacteraceae bacterium
AATCGGTCAGCCGCGGCTATGCCAGCTTCGATTACTCGTTGGATGGTTACGAACCGGGCGACCTGGTGCGCATCACCATCCTGGTCAACGGCGATCAGGTCGATGCGCTGAGCTTCGTCGCCCATCGCAGCCAGGCCGACAAGCGTGGCCGGCAGATTTGCGAGAAGCTGAAGGACCTGATCCCCCGGCAGTTGTTCAAAATCGCGGTGCAAGCGGCGATCGGTGGCCGCGTGGTGGCGCGCGAAACCATCGGCGCAATGTCCAAGGATGTGACAGCGAAATGCTACGGCGGCGATATTTCGCGTAAGCGGAAATTGTTGGAGAAGCAGAAGGAAGGCAAGAAGCGGATGCGCCAGTTCGGGAAGGTCGATATTCCCCAGAGCGCGTTCTTGGCTGCGCTTAAAATGGATGGGTAGGGGCGTACGAAAACGCGACCTTTGGGCTTAGTTGCCATCACGATCCAGATGACGCCGAAGCAGTCCCCGCGCGGCCTCGTCGCTCCACGGTTGGCGTTGTTGGGAAACGTTGCGTTCTTTTTTAGCGGCACTATCCAAAATACGATCTGACGATTGGATCAAGCCCGCCGCTTCAAGTTCGTGCAGTAAATCGCCCGTTGAAAGCGCGGTGACCCGCTCGGGCAGCCCCCGCACGAACCGCCGGGTTCTGACATCATTGTCTTCATACAAAAGCACCGCCTCAAGGTCCGGATCGCGATCGATCTCGGCGTTCAGCACTTCAAGCGCCGATTGCTCCCCGCGCCCCTTTGATCGGGTTCGTTCATCGGCGGCGCGCACAACCTGAAATTCGGCGAAAACCGAGGTCAGGATCACTTCAACCTGCCCTGGGTGCCGGCGCGCCCATTGCACGATGTCCTCGGCGCCGGTTCGGGCGAGGTCCTGCGTCACTTCGAAATACACCATGTCCGGGATCAAAACCCGTAGCCCCGGCAGGGTCAGGCATTCCAGCGCATCGGCTGCCGCGAGGGTGATCAGTGGTGAGGCGTCAGTGACCAGAAGGCCAAGCCGGCGGGTCATCGCGGATGGGCTTGTTCGATCGCCTGCCGTAACATAGCCCGCCCGCGCAGCCGTGCGTCGACATTTGGGCCGTCCATCGGCGCGATTGGCGGACGCAACCCAAGCGCGCCCAAGCCGGCCAGCACGTCGCGATAGTTACCAATCCCACGACCACGAAGCGACGTCCAGGTAATGTCGCCGGCAGCGTACTGGCGCAGCAGCGCTTGCTTTTCATCCAAAGTCATGAATTTCGCCCTTCCGTAAGTCGATCATAGGTCCTTTCATGCAGTTGTGGAATTGCGGCCCATTTCAAGCGAGGGTGTCCGGATGAAGCCCTCCGGGGTCCTCAGCGCCGGCCTCGGTATTAATCACCCCGCCGTCCGCTTTTTTCGCCGGCCCGCGCCAATGGCAGCACGATGCGGTCGCAATTGCCGTGCGGCGCGGCGTCGAAAACGGGAATGTCGCAGCGCCCCAGCGCCAATGGACAGCCACTCAGTTCCCCTGTCATTATACCGCCAACCAATTGCCGAGGAAGAAACGCCATGCAGAAAATCCGTCGCCGTTCGGTGCTTACCGGTGCCGCCGGCATGCTCGCTATACCCACATTGGGCCGGGCGCAGGCCGCCAAGCCGCGCCTGACCGCGATTTCGCAGTGGAGCGCCGGCAGTGATGGGGCGGCGATATCCGCGCTCGGCAAGAAATTCGAGGAACGCGGAGGCATCTGGCAGCATTCGCCGGTGCCAGGCTTTACCACCGAAATGATGAACAAGCTCCGGGCGCAGATTCTCTCCGGTGATCCGCCGGCCTGTTCGCAGTTGAAAGGCCCGGAAATCGCCGCGTGGTCGAAGATTGCACCGACGGTCAATCTCGACGCGATCGTGGCCGCTGCCGGTTATGAAAAAGTGGTGGCACCCGATTTGGCGCGGCTGCACAAGCCGGGCGGCAAATGGGCGGCTTTGCCATTGCAAATTTACCGCACCAACACGCTGTTCGTTTCCAAGCGCGGCCTCGACCGCGCCAAGGCCGACAAGCTGCCGACGACCTGGGCGGAGTTCAATACGCTCGCCGAAAAGATGCAGGCGTCGGGCATGAAATACCCGATCTCAAACGGCGGAAGCCGCGCCGATGATGGGCAGAAATTTGAAGCCTGCCTCGCCGGTATCAACCCCGCCGCCTATCGCGCGGCGATCATGAACCTCGACGCCAAGGCGCTCAAAGGTCCGGAAGTGCTGGCAGCCTTTGTCCAACTGCGCAAAATCGCCAACTGGATGGACCCCAACACGGCCGCCCAGCCCTATGCGGTGCATTTACCCAAACTCATCGCCGGCGAGATGGGCATGATGATCCAGGGCGGCTGGGCGCAAGGCGTGCTGCTTAACGCCGGCTTCAAGCTTGACGATTTCATCATCGCACCTGGTCCGACCGATAACGGCAAGCCTGTCTTCATCCTCAACGCCGATGCCTTCATCTTCTGGCAGCGCAAGGAAGCCGACTTGCAGGAAGGCCAGAAGTTGATGGCCGAACTCGTCATGCAGCCGGCAATCCAGACGATGTATTCGCAGATCACCGGATCAATCCCGGTGCGCACCGACGTTGATCTGTCCGGCCCCGGCTGGTCCGATGGCCAGCGCGAGGCGGCGAAGACCCTGAAGGACGCCGTCGCGGCCAACCAGGTCGTGCTCAGCCTCGCCCATAACATGGCGCAGGAAAACGGCATGACGGCGGCGATGATCGATGTGCTGACCGAATACGTGAAGGACCGCACCATCACCCCGGACAAAGCCGTGACCCGGCTGACCGAGGCGGTTGAGGGCGCGCGTTGAAGCTAAATCTGCGCCGCCTGCCGGAATATTTGGTGATCTGGGTCCCGCTGCTGTTGGCAGCGGGCCAGATCGTGACGTTCGCCCTGTGGACGACGTGGATTTCCTTCACGTCGGCCACATTGATGCCGAGCGGCGATTGGGTTGGCTTGAAAAACTACACCAACGTGCTGGCGACGCGGAACTGGAAGATCGCATTCGACAACCTGCTGATCTTCGGGTTCGGCTTTGTAGTGCTGACCGCGCTGACGGGGCTTTTCTTGGCAATCCTGCTCGACCAGCGCATCCGTGGCGAGAACGTGCTGCGCTCGATCTTCCTCTACCCGCTGGCGCTGTCGTTTGTGGTGACGGGGACGGCGTGGTCCTGGCTGCTCAACCCCGGCATGGGGGTGCAGAAGCTGGTCAATGATCTCGGCTGGACCGGGTTCCGGTTTGACTGGCTGGTTGACCGCGAC
>JACMOQ010000479.1 GCA_014377905.1 Acetobacteraceae bacterium
CAGTTCGTGCCGAAAACCTGGGAAAAAACCTATTTCAACTGGATGGAGAATATCCAGCCGTGGTGCGTGTCGCGGCAGTTGTGGTGGGGGCACCAAATCCCGGCGTGGTATGGTGCCGACGGCAACTGCTATGTCGCTGAAACCGAAGCCGAAGCGCAGGCGCAGGCGGGCGACGCCGTGTTGACCCGCGACGAAGACGTCCTCGACACGTGGTTCTCCTCGGCGCTCTGGCCCTTCGCCACGCTCGGCTGGCCCGAAAACACCGCCGATCTGGCCCGCCATTATCCGGGCGATGTGCTGGTCACCGGCTTCGATATCATCTTTTTCTGGGTCGCCCGGATGATGATGCAGGGCATCCACTTCATGGACGATGTGCCGCCGTTCAAGACGGTTTACTGCCATGGCCTGGTGCGCGACGCCAAGGGCCAGAAGATGTCGAAATCGAAGGGCAATACCGTCGATCCGCTGGTCCTCGTCGACAAATATGGCGCCGATGCGCTGCGCTTCACGCTGACCGCGATGGAGTCGCAGGGCCGCGATATCAAGCTGGATGAAAAGCGCGTCGAAGGCTATCGCAATTTTGCGACAAAGCTCTGGAATGCCGCGCGTTTCTGCCAATCTAACGGTATTTCGGGGAGCAGCAGCGTCGCCCCGCCGCTTGCGCAGAATGCCGTCAACCGCTGGATCATTGGCGAGGTTTCGGCCACCGCCCGGGCGCTGGAAACCGCCATCGCGACCTTCCGCTTCGATGCCTATGCCGACACGATCTACAGCTTTGCCTGGAACCGGTTTTGCGACTGGTATCTGGAACTTACATAGCCGTTGCTGGCGGAAGGGGTTGACCCGGTGGTGGCGGCCGAAACCCGCGCCGTCAGCGGCTGCGCGCTCGATCAGATCCTCGTCATGCTCCACCCGGGCATGCCGTTCCTCACCGAGGAACTGTGGCACAAGCTGGGGGCACGTCACCATGACTTGATCGTGGCGCAATGGGTCGCCGCCGACTTGCCGACCGACGCCGCCGCCAGCGCCGATGTGAATTGGCTGATCAACCTAATTTCAGAAATTCGGTCTGTCCGGGTTGATCTTAACATTCCGCCAAGCGCGAAGGTTGAGCTTCGTGTGGAAAGCCCCAGCGAAGAAACTATCGTACGTCTCGACGCGAATATGCCAGCGATTGCCAAAATGGCTCGGGTCGGTGCGTGGTTTTTCCCTGCGTCACCGCGCGGGCAATTCGCCCAAATCGTATCTGGTACCGATACTTACACTATCCCGCTTGAAGGTGTGATCGATCTGGCCGCCGAACGCGCCCGGCTCGAAAAGGCACTGGCCGCGGCGCAAAAGGACCGCGATGGCCTTGCCAACCGGCTCAATTCGCCGGGCTTTGCTGAAAAGGCCAAGCCAGAACCGGTGGAAAGGGCCCGCGATGACCATGCGGCGCGTAGTGCCGAGGCCGAGCGTCTGGCGGCGGCGCTGTCGCGGCTGGGGTAACTTTCGCCTGTCATCCCGGGCTCGACCCGGGACCCAGTTTTTTTCTTTCAGGCCGCGCAGAAGAAGCTGGGTACCGCCTCAAGCCCGGGATGACACCGTTCAGCGGGCGATCAACCTGACGCCAGCGCCAGCGCCGCCGCCTCGATCCGCCGCAACGTCGCCCCCAGCGCATTGCGTTCCGCGCGGCTGAAGTCACGGAACA
>JACMOQ010000480.1 GCA_014377905.1 Acetobacteraceae bacterium
AGAGTGCTGCCGGTCTCCGCCACCGCCAGGAAATATTGCGTGTCGTTCCAGTCCAGCATGATGTCATTCTGCACTTTTGCAGAACGGCACCGCAAGATCGTTTCTGTTGCGCCGCAATACGCTGCGGTATCTAAACTGCACGTTGGCCAACGGTTTCGATTTTTATGGAGACCGTCATGAAGAAGCTATGTGTTGCTACAGCCTTAGCTGCGCTGTCATTTACCGCCCCGTCGCAAGCTGCGGCCGAGGAACCCCGCGAGCATCGCACTGTGGTCAGCACCGCAGGACTCGATCTTGCGACCGTGAAAGGCCAGCGCAGACTCACCCTTCGCATCCTCCACGCGGCATCCGCTTTATGCGAAACGCCGTCCGCCGCCGACCCCCTGGGGTGGAAGACGTACATCAGCTGCCGGGATGAAGCGATGGCCCGCGCCGACACGCAGCGCCGCCTAGTCGTGGCCTCGGCAACTGCGCGCACAAGCAAGACGATTGCCTCGGTGCAGTGAGCCGCTTTGGCCGCTTCCCGCAACGGGAAGCGGCCAAGCCATGTCGGCATTCAATCCGCCCATAACGACGCGCCTATGTCAGCGCGCGCCACGCGACATAGGCGGCGGTCGCCAGCACCATGATGGCGAAAGCGGTTCGCGCTGCCGCCGCGCGGTCCGCGAGCAGCCGCGCGACCGGAATGGCAATCACCGATCCGATCGCCCCGCCGCCAAGTAACGCGGCAAAGAGCGACCAATCGACCAAACCGGACATTGCATAGCTCGCACTCGTCGCAGCGCCGAACAGCACGACCGATACCAGCGACGACGCCGCTGCGTTGGCCAACGTCATGCCCGTTGCCGCCATCAGCCCCGGCACGATCAGGAAGCCACCACCGATCCCGAAAAACCCGGCAGCAAGCCCCGTCACCGCTCCTGCTGGCGCCAGCTTGACGGTCAACGCGGTCGTCAAGCGAACGCTCGCATCGCCATCTGCCTTACGCGGCAGCAGCATCGATCCACCGACCAGCGCCATCGCCAGCGCGAACCAGATCAACAACTGGCTGCCGTCGATCTGCTTGGCGACATGCGCGCCGATCAGCGATCCGGTCAGGCCGGCGGTGCCGAATACCAAAGCGCAGGGCCATTTCACCCGGCCTGCGCGCGCCTGCACGAACAGGCCGAGCGCGGCATTGGCCGCGACCGCCGCTGCCGGCGTGCCGATCGCCACATGCGGATCACGCACGCCGACGATGTACAGCAGCAACGGCGTCGCCAGCACCGATCCGCCCCCGCCGAACACCGAAAGCAGCAAGCCGATGACCGCGCCGCCGGCAATCGCGGCGGGATAGGATATGTTGGCGACGTCCACGATCTAGGCCGCCACCGCACGATTCCACGGCAGATAGCCAAGCACTCGCGCCATGCCGCAAAATCCACTGATCCCGGCAAAAGTCAGCCCAGCGCCAACAAACGCCGACAAACCGAAGAAATAAGGCGATACCAGCCACCCCAGAACCGCCCCGGTCAGCACGAGCGAGCCCGCGACGATCTGCACTTGCCGCATCATTTCCAGCGGGGCCTTGCGATTGGCCCCGACCGGCAATCCGGCGCGCGCCCAGCCATCAAGACCCCCGTCGAGGACATAGGCTTTGCCGCCGATGCGGCCAGCCAGCC
>JACMOQ010000481.1 GCA_014377905.1 Acetobacteraceae bacterium
CGCAAAGGGTGGCGGCCGCTTGGCTTAGTAGCGATAAAGATCGTGCTTGAACGGCCCAACCACCGGCGTGCCGATGTACTCTGCCTGCGCCGGGGTCAGCTTGGTGAGCTTGGCGCCCACTTTCGCCAGATGAAGCGCTGCCACTTTCTCATCGAGGTGCTTCGGCAGGGTGTAGACCTTGCGTTCATATTGGCCCGGCTTGGCGTTCCAGAGTTCGAGCTGGCCGAGCACCTGGTTGGTGAAGCTTGCCGACATCACAAAGCTCGGGTGGCCGGTGGCGTTGCCAAGGTTCACCAGGCGGCCTTCGGACAGCACGATCAGGCGCTTGCCGTCGGGGAAGACCACTTCATCGACCTGCGGCTTCACGTTATCCCAGGTGTAGTTGCGGAGTGCGCCGATCTGGATTTCGCTGTCGAAATGGCCAATGTTGCAGACAATGGCGCGGTGCTTCATGGCGCGCATGTGTTCGATGGTGATCACGTCCACATTGCCGGTCGCGGTCACGAAGATGTCGGCGTGGGCGGCCTGGTCATCCATGGTGGTGACCTCATAGCCTTCCATCGCCGCCTGCAGCGCGCAGATCGGATCAACTTCGGTGACCATGACGCGGCAGCCGGCATTGCGCAACGACGCGGCCGACCCCTTGCCGACATCGCCGAAGCCGTTCACCAGCGCAACCTTGCCAGCCATCATGACGTCGGTGCCGCGACGGATCGCGTCCACCAGCGATTCACGGCAGCCATAAAGATTGTCAAATTTCGACTTGGTGACGCTGTCGTTCACATTGATGGCGGGGGTCAGCAAGGTGCCGGCTTTGGCCATTTCCCACAGGCGGTGCACGCCAGTGGTGGTTTCCTCGGTAATGCCGCGCACATCGGCGAGCATTTCGGGGTATTTGGTGTGCATGATGGCGGTCACGTCGCCGCCGTCATCAAGGATCATGTTCGGGGTCCAGCCGTCAGGCCCGCGCAGGGTCTGTTCGATGCACCACCAGAATTCTTCCTCGTCCATGCCCTTCCAGGCGAAAACCGGGGTGCCGGCGGCAGCGATCGCGGCGGCAGCATGGTCCTGGGTCGAGAAAATGTTGCATGACGACCAGCGCACGCTGGCGCCGAGATGTTCCAGCGTCTGGATCAGCACCGCGGTCTGGATGGTCATGTGGATGCAGCCAACAATCCGCGCGCCGGCGAGCGGCTTGTGGGTGCCGTATTCGGCACGGATTGCCATCAGGCCGGGCATTTCGTCCTGCGCCATGGAAATTTCTTTGGCGCCCCAGGCGGCGAGGGAGATGTCTTTTACCTTGTAGTCTTTGGCCATGATGATGCTCCTGCTTCGGTTGGCGCGGCGTATATAAGGATATTGTTATGTCCGCAAGTGATTGCTGCGGGATGATAGCGTGTGGGAGTGGACGAATGGTGAAGATGGGAAATTCTTGGGGTCGGGGGATGTCGTCGCAGGTATCCCAATCGCAACAGGAATTTGCGGCCGCCCTCCATATTCTGTTGGCGACGTTGAAAAATTGGGGGCAAGGCTGCCGGGCACCTGACGCTCCCGCGGCCCTTACGCCCCAATAGCGTGCTTCAACAGCCCCGCCACCCCCGGCGCCGCCGCAAAAATCGGGTTCCCGGCAATCAATCCATCCCCCGCCAGAAACGCAGAAACCTCCGCCCCAGCCTCCCCAAGGATCGCCAAAGCCGCCGCCACATCCCACAAATTAATATGCAGCTCGATATACGCATCAATCCGCCCAGCCGCGACGTCAGCCAACCCCAGCGCCCCAGACCCGCCCGCCCGCAGCATTGCGCCGGTGCCCATCACCGCGTGAGTCAGCGCAAAAAACTCGGCATTCGTCCGCCGCGGTGACCAGCCGCATTCCACCATCCCGCGCGCCAAATCTGTGGTCTCCGCCGCCCGGATCGGTGCCCCGTTCAACGTCGCCCCGGCGCCAAGGCGCGCGGCAAAAGTCTCCCCCATCGCCGGCGCCACAATCACACCGAGCAACGGCGTCCGATCCTCGATTAACCCCAAAGACACGCAAAACCGGGGGTTGCCACGCGCGAAGTTCGAAGTTCCATCAATCGGGTCAACCACCCAGCGCAGCGCCCCATTGCGCCGTCCGCCAGTTTCCTCGCCCTGGAACCCGTCTTGCGGAAACGCGGACGCCAACGCCGCGTCGATAAACGCCTCAATTGCGCCATCCGCCTCGGTCAGCCAATCCTGATGCCCCTTCAACGCCGCTACCGCTGCCCCCGGCGCCGGCTGGCGCGCCAGCGCCATACGCCCGGCCGCCGCGCAAATTTCCAACGCCACATCCAGCCGCCGCTGCAAAGCCGTCATTTGATCCCCGCCCGCATGAAACTTTGCACAAACTGCCGCTGAAACAGCAAAAACGCCACCAGCAACGGCGCCGATGTCATCAGGGTGGACGCGGTGATGATCGACCAGTCAATGCCCTGATCGGTGGAGGCGAACACCGCCAACCCCACCGTCAACGGCCGTGTGCTCACGGAATTGGTGATCACCAGTGGCCACAGAAAGTTGTTCCAGTGGTAGCTTACCGATACCAGTCCGTAAGCAATGTAAGTCGGTCGCGCCAACGGCACGTAAACCCGCCACATCCGCCCAAGCAGCGAACTGCCCTCCAGCCGTGCCGCGTCATCGAGCTCCTGCGGCACGCTGCGGAACACCTGGCGCAGCAGGAAAATCCCGAACGCCGAGCCGAGATACGGCAGCGCGATTGCCAGAATACTATCGACCAGCCCCAACCGCGCCATGGTACGATAATTTCCCACCAGCAGCACATCCGGCATGATCATCAATTGCAGCAACACAATGCCAAACACGATATCGCGCCCGGGGAAATTCATCCGCGCAAAGGCAAATGCGGCAGGCGTGCACAGCAGAAATTGCGCCACCAGAATCAGGCTGACCAGCATCGTCGTATTGAGGAAATACCGCGCGAACGGGGCAGCCTCCCAGGCATTGGCGAAATTCTGCAAGGTCAGCGGCGCAAACAGGCTGAAATGGGTAGCGTACTCGGACGGATGGAACGCCGTCCACACCGCATACAACAGCGGCAGCATCCACAAGATCGCCAGCAGCCAGGCGCCAATGATTTCCAGCGTGCGCGTCACCGGTAATGCACCCGCTTGCCAAACACCCCAAATTGCAGCCAGGCCAGCGCCCCCAGCATCACCAACAGCACCACGGTCAGGGTCGCCGCCATTGACGTATCCCAGAAGCGAAACCCCATTTCGTAAATATAATACAGCAACAAATTGGTGGCATTATTCGGCCCACCCCGCGTCATCACCACCACATGATCCACCACCCGGAACGCGTTGATCACCGCGTTAACCAATACAAACAAAGTGGTCGGCATCAGCAGTGGCAAGGTCACCCGGCGGAAGAAATACCAGCGTGATCCGCCTTCAAGGTTCGATGCCTCCTGCAAATCCGGCGGCATCGCCTGCAACGCCGCCAGGTAGAAGATCATGAAGAACCCGGCTTCTTTCCACACCGCCACCACCATCATTGCTGGTAGGGCGGTGGCAGGCTCGCCCAGCCAGTTATGCCGCGCCCCGCCAAACAGCGACAGCACATGGTCGAACAGCCCGTAATCCGGGGTGAAAAAAAACAGCCAGATATTGGCCACCGCAATCATCGGCAGCATGGTGGGGGTGAAATACGCCATCCGCACCAAAGGCCGGCCGGGCAGGGCGGTGTTCACCGCCAACGCCATCGCCAGCGCCAAAATCACTGATGCCGGGATGGTCGCCAGCGCATACCAAAGATTGTTCCAGAACGCCTTCCAAAACACCACATCGTCCCACAAAGCCGCGTAATTATCGACGCCAACAAAGCGCTGCGGCCGGCTGCCCTTCGGCGTGGAGTAGAAACTGTCCAGCACCGTGGTAACAGCCGGCCAGTGGGTGAACGCCACCAGCAACACCAACGCCGGCAGGATCAGCGCCCAGGCTTGCAGCGTTTCCCGCCGGATCATGCCTTCTTATAGGGCTTCAGGATGCGGTCTGCCTCGGCTTGGGTATCGGCCATCGCCGCTGCGGCGGTTTTGGTGCCGTTCAAGCAGGCTTGAACGTTGTTGGTCAGCGCGGCGTAAACCTTCTGGTTTTCAAACGTCGAAAGCTCCCCCACCGCAACTGGCAAAAACCCGCGCGCCACATCGGCGGGCGGGAAACCGGCGACGTAATCCTTCAGCGCCTTGGTTTCGTACGCTTCCGGCCTTGTCGCGATGTAGCCGGTCTTGATGCTCCAATCCGCCGCCCGCGCGGGTTCGGACATGAAGCGGGCAAACTTCAACGACGCCACGCGTTCGGCTGGCGTCGCATTCTTAAAGAAATAGAGGTTGCCGCCGCCAACCACGGTGCGCGGTCCATCGCGGCCGGGCAGGCCTGCTACACCGAACGGGAACTTCGCGTTGGTGCGCACATTGGTCAGATTACCCGTGGTATGCTGGATAATCGCGGCATTGCCTTCAAGGAAATCCGGCGAAAGCTGTGGCCAGTTTGACACGCCGTCCGGGCTGGCCTTCTGCACCGTCGCAAGCCCCTGCCAATACGCCAACGCCTCAACCGCCTTGGGCGAATTGAAATAAGCCTCGGTCCCCGCCTGGTTCATCAGCACATGTCCGGCCTGGTTGGCGAGCGCCCCGAACGTCCACTGCGCGTTCCCGGTGTCGCCCGCCATCTTGACCCCCCAGCGCGTTACCCGCCCCGTCGCATCGCGCTTGGTGAGCTTGGTCGCCGCTGTCTGCAATTGCGCCCAAGTCTTGGGAAACGCCTCCGGGTCCAGCCCGGCTTCGGCGAACGCGGCCTTATTATAGTACATCACCGCGGTAGACCGCTGAAACGGCACCGACCACAGCTTGCCCTCGGCATGCGAATTGGCGAGGAACGCCGGATAAAATCCGTCCATCCATGCTTTGCCCGCCGCGTCCAATCCGATCTCGTCCAACGAAACCAGGATACCCAAATCCTGCAAGCTGTGCATTTCGGCCGCCAGCAGCACCGCCATTTGCGGCCCCTGGCCACCCTTGATGGCCGTCACCGCCTTGGTCAGCGTTTCGCCATAATTGCCGGCATAAACCGGCGTGACCTCGATACCGGTCGCCGCCTGGAATTCCTTGCAATAGCCATCGATGATCGCCGGGATCGGTCCGCCCACCGCGATCGGGTAGTAGAAGCTGAGTTTCTGAACAGTTTGCGCGCGGGCCACGGCGGGCAGCGCGAGGCCAGCGGCGAGCAAGCTACGGCGTTTGATCATCGGTCTGTTCCTTAGCGTGCAAACGGTTTGAGAATACGGCTGCCGCTGGCCTGCGCGTCATCCAACGCCTGTTGCGCCAGCTTCTTCCCGGTCAACGCGGCTTGCAGTTCATCGGTCAGCGCCTGGGCGACGCGCTGGTTTTCGTGGGTCGACAATTCCGGCACCGCGAATTCCAACTGGTCACGCGCGACCGCGGCGGCCGGGAAGCCGGCGACATAGCTGGTCATTTCCGGTGTCGCCCAGGCATCCGGGCGGGTCGCGACATAGCCGGTTGCAATCCCCCATTTCGCCGCCATCGTCGGCGAGGTCAGGAATTTCAGGAACGCCAGGCACGCCACTTGCTGGGCCGGGTTGGCGCCCTTGAACATATGAAAATTGCCGCCGCCGGTGGGGGTGCCGCGCCGCTTGCCGGCCGGTAGCATGGCAACCCCGAACGGGAACTTGGCGTTGTTCTTGATGTTGGAAAGATTGCCTGTGGTGTGCCAAATCATCGCGACTTTTTCTTCCAGGAAGTCACGCGGCGTCACCCCCCAGTCAACAATCCCTGGCGGATGGGCTTTGTATTTGCCCGACAAATCCATCCAATACTGCAATGCTTCGACGCAGGCCGGGTCGTTGAAATTGACCTTGGTGCCGTCGACGTTTGCCAGTTGAGTGCCGGCCTGGGCGGCCATTGCCTGAAACAACCAATAGGTGAAGCCGGTGCCGGGGATCTGCACCCCCCAGCGCGTGGTCCGGTCGCCCTCGCGTTGCACTGCCTTGGCGGCAAGCTCGGCATGGGCGTCCCAGGTCGCCGGAGCCTTTTCCGGATCGGCGCCGATCTCCTTGAAGATCGCCTTGTTGTAGTACATCACGATGGTTGAACGCTGGAATGGGATGCCCCAAACATGTCCGTCAATCGTTCCGTTGCGCATGAACGCCGGATAGAAACCGGCCAGCCAGGCTTTGTCCTCGGCAGAGGTTGCCAGGGTGTCGAACGGCAAAATCAAATCATCATCAACCAGCGAATAGGCATCAACCGCCAGCACCAGCGCCATTTGCGGCCCCTGGCTCGCCTTGGTCGCGGTCACCGCCTTGGTCAGCGTATCGACGTAACTGCCCGCATAAACCGGCTTGACCTTAATCTTCGGGTTCAGCGCCATAAATTCGGCGGTATAGCCATCGATGATTTTGGTGATCGGCCCGCCAACAGCGACCGGGAAGTAGAACTCGATTTCGGTCACCCCCTGGGCACGCGCAATCGCCGGCATCGCCAGCGTGGACGCACCGATGAGCAGTGAACGGCGGGATGTGGCATGCGGCATCGGACGGTTTCCTCTTGGGTTTAAAATTGCATCTTGCTTCAAAGCTGCATCGGGCGGGCCAGGCCGCTGGTCGCATCGAACAGATGCAGATCCGCGCGATTATGGGAAAGATGGATAGCGGCCCCGGCGGGCAGATCAACCTTGCCGGGCAGGCGCGCCAGCACGCGGCCGTCGCCCACCATGCAGGCAACCACGGTATCGGCGCCGAGATATTCCGCGCTGATCACCCGTGCCGGCAAGCCGGCATCACTGACCCGCAGCGCCTCGGGGCGAATGCCGAGCAATCCGCCAGCCCCCGGCACAACAAAATCCGTCCCGCGGATACGGTCGCCATCCAGCGCCAGCAAATTCATCGGCGGCGTCCCGATGAAGCTCGCCACAAAGCTGGTCGCCGGCTTGGCATACATCTCCGCCGGCGGCGCGTCCTGCTCAATCCGTCCGGCGCGCAGCAGAACCACCTGATCTGCCATCCCCATCGCCTCGGTCTGGTCATGCGTCACATACAGCATCGTCATCCCCAGCCTGCGCTGCAGCGCGAGAATTTCCCGACGCATTTCGGCACGCAACTGGGCATCAAGGTTGGATAGCGGTTCGTCCATCAAACACACCGACGCCTCGGCGACAATTGCCCGGCCAAGCGCCACGCGCTGCTGTTGCCCGCCTGAAAGCTGGCCCGGTCGCCGCGTCAGCAAATGCCCGATGCCGAGAATTTCCACCGCCCGGTCCAACCGTTTTGCCCGCTCGGTCGGCGCCACACTGCGCGCTTTCAATCCGAAGATAATGTTCTCGGCGACCGATAAATGCGGGAATAGCGCATAGGACTGGAACACCATGGCCACGCCGCGCGCCGCCGGCGGCAGCGCGGTCACGTCCCGCCCGCCGATTTCGACCCGGCCACCATTGGCTTGGTCCAAGCCCGCCACAATGCGCAAACAGGTGGTTTTGCCACAGCCTGACGGCCCCAACAGAACGCAAAACGTGCCCGCGCGTACCGTAAGCGATACGCCGGCGAGCGCCGTCGTTTCCCCCCAGCTGCGCGTTACGCCGGTCAGGCGCACCTCACCGCGTTGGTCGTGCATATCGGCCATCATTTCGTCTGCCAGTTAGCTGGAATTATCGCTTGGTGCATGTGACATTTCCGTTGCGGCCCATCTACACCGATGCAACCACCATTGCCACATCCGTCGCCTCGGCGGAAACTCCCGGCCATGAAAATCATTGGCCTTACCGGCGGCATCGGGATGGGGAAATCGACTGCGGCGGCGATTTTCCATCGCGCCCGCATGCCGGTCTTCGACGCCGACCTTGCCGTGCATCGCCTGCAAGGGCCGCGCGGGCGGGCGCTGCCGTATATCGAGGCGTTGTTCCCCGGCACCGTGCGCGACAAAACCCTGGACCGCGGCGCGTTGCGTTCAGCGGTCCTCGGCCAGCCCGATGCGCTGCGCA
>JACMOQ010000482.1 GCA_014377905.1 Acetobacteraceae bacterium
ATCTGGCCGAAGTCAACCGCATCGCTGATCTGGCGCATCCGGATTTGCTGGAAAGGGCAGATATTCCGGCTGAACGGCTGCGGCTATATCCGGCCGGTTGCTTGGTCCTGGACTGCAACGGTGTGGTTTTTGGCTATGCGGTGAGCCATCCTTGGCGCGCCGGTAAGCCGCCGGCGCTGGACACCCTGCTCGGCGCGTTGCCCGACAGGCCGGCCCATTATTATGTGCACGATCTGGCATTGCTGCCGGCTGCGCGCGGCACTGGGGCGGCGCGCGCGGCGGTTGCGCGGCTGGTCGCAGTAGCGGCGCAGGCGGGTCTTGCACCCATCTCGCTGGTCGCTGTCAACACTTCAGCCGGGTTCTGGCAACGCCACGGCTTCCGGGTTGTCGGCGCGGCGCCGGCAAGTTATGGCGCCGACGCCGTGGTGATGAGGCGTTAGGTTTTCGCGTTCCATTCCGCGACCGAAATGCGCGGCATGTCGAAAAAGTCCCGCGTCGTCGTATAGCCGCCACCGCCATGCATGCGGCCAATCAGGTCGAGCTTCGGGGTGTCGATATAGCAGCGCTCCTGGTTCATCACGAACGGGTCGGCAACGTGAATGGCAACAATCCGGGCCATCACCAGAGTGCGATCATTGGCGATGTCGATGGTCTGAAAGCGCACGCATTCGAATGCTACTGGGCTTTCGGCGATACGCGGCACTTTAATCCTTGTGGAGGGCAAAGTGGTGAGGCCGGCGGTTTTGATCTCGTCGACCTCGGGCGGGAAATCTATCGCAGTGATATTCATCGCCTCGGCGAGTTCATGGCTGACCAGATTGATGACGAATTCGCCGGTGGCACGGATATTGGCGCCGGTATCCTTGGCATCGCCCGGCTTGCGGCCACCAATGCCGATCACCATCACTGGCGGATCGGCGGAGAACACGTTGAAAAAGCTGAACGGGGCGGCGTTGAGGACGCCGCTTTCGTCATGCGAGACCACCCAGGCGATCGGGCGCGGCACCACGGTCGATGCCAGCAGCTTGTAGCGATCCTGGGCGGAAATCTTGTCGAAATCGAACAGCATTGCAGTCTCCCCGAACTGGTTGATGCCGGTTTGCCCGGCCTTGGGGTGGCTGTCCATATCGGGCCGGCGCGGGCATGGTGGCGGGGTGAGTGGTTTTTTTTACCTGATCGCCTGGGCTGGCAGCCTGGGGGATTTGTTGTTCCATCTACCCGCTGCAAGCGAGGTCGCGGGGGGGGCGATCATCCTGTTTCTGGCGCTGGAATTTGGGCGCCAGCGGAAAATGGTCAAAGCGGTGTTGGGTGTTCTTCTATGCGCCGGCGCGATTGCGGTGGCATGTGCGCCCGATCCGTTGACCGCCTGGATTGCCGCGTGGCGCCGGGGGGCAGCCTATGCGGCGTTCTTCCTGGCGTTGGGGGCGCTGCGGCTGGCCGCCCAGCATAGCGTGGTGATCAGGCGCTGCGGGGCGCAATTGCTCGGCCAACCACCTGGCCGGCGCTATCTGGCGATGAGCGCGGGCGGGCATCTGTTCAGCATAATCCTATCTTATGGCGCGATCGATGTGCTGGGGGCGATGTTGCGCGATGCCCATGCCACGGCGCGCGGGCGGATGATGCTGGCGGCCTATCGCGGCTTTGGCACGATGAATTGCTGCTCGCCGCTGA
>JACMOQ010000057.1 GCA_014377905.1 Acetobacteraceae bacterium
AGCCTGCTCGGAACATACATCGGCTAGCTAGTGGATTGTTCGCGACGAATGAGTCCAGAAAATGTTACTGGAAATGGCGTGTTTCAGCCATTTTGCGCGGAACCATCCGTCTGAATCTATCCACTAGACCATCAAGGGGGCAGCAGAGCGCCAATTGGCAGGCTGTCATCGCGCGGCCGTCAAGCCCGGCACCCTGATACTTTGTAAGAACCCACCGCCTCGTTCGAAATCTCGCTTGCAAGCAGCGACTCGGGGCCGCCTATGCGATCTGCAATGCCGCTGGAGAGAAGCAACGGGCATGAACGCACCCAAACGACGCAAATTTATTTTCGGTAGTAGTCCGCTACGAACTCCAGCGAACTCTGACGAATAGTTTAGTAAGATTGCAGAAAAAGGAGGAAGATTTTATAAGGGGACGTGTCGCAACACGAGGAGTTCCCATAAAATGCAGCAACTAATATATACGCATGTCCTGAATAATCATGTGCCGGACGGAGTTTTTCGAACCGCAGACGGTCACATGATTTGGGTCATTCATGACTTTAAAGGCAAAAAGTTCGCTGTCCGACTTAAGGCTGTGAACGTCAGACCGGCCTTCTCATATTACCGGCTGAACGATCGAGGAACCGCAAGAGCGCAATATCTCGGTGCAGTAATCATTGACATCTGCAAAGTGACGACGGGATCGCAAAGAAGTCGATCCGGACTACTCCTAATAGCCGGAATGCGGCTATATATTAAGCTGAACGAGCCAAATGGTCGCAGCCGTAAAGTAATGATTGATGACATAAAATGCTACGGGCCCAGCAGATATTGTAAATTTTTCCCTACTTGGAAATTATGATTGGTAAGCGATGAAAGCGTAGTACTGTTCACATCGCCGCGGGAGCTGCCCACGCTTGAGAAATTTGGAAGAGGGCGGGATCCACGTGCGGGGAATACCCAAGAAGTGCGAATAGCTTGAAGTGAGCCAGGCCAACGTGTTGAATGGGTTCCCGAACAATTTCTAGCTTCGACCCATGGCTGTTCCCCAGGGAGCAGCCATGGGTTGAGGCGATGCAACAGCCTGCATGGGAACGGAGGTGCCTTTCCCTCTCTACCACCGGAGCGCATGGCCAGTGCACACGAAACGGCTATCTTTTCTGATATGATCGGCCTTAACCTGTCGCATCGCTCTGCGTTGCTCTAACCTTTGAACACCTTAGGCTAACTCATCCGCAGCAGTGGCTGGCGCGCAGGGGGCTGCAATGAGGTTCGCATATTGGCGTAAATGTGACTTTCAATTGCACCCGCCGCGAGCCTCCAACTGGTCGGGCCCGCGCCCTGTAGGCGTCGGCGAAGACTTCACTGGACTGCCGGCAACCGCGATGGATGCTAACCGTGAACGGCAGCTATGGGCAGATTCATTCGTCGATGGCTGCGTCGTGCAAGGCCTCGAAGAAGCCGTTGGTCTCACCGATCATCACGAGATGGTCATGGTAGCTTATGTCCAACGGGCGATAGCCCGCCGCAAGGCGGGCGATCCCTCATTTGACCTTTGGCTTTTCCCGGGAATGGCTTCGCCTCAATAAATTTGGCCACGGGCTCAGTCAGCTCACAAACCCCGCAATCCCCAGTTACCTACCCTGTTGGTCGGCGGAATTCGGTTAGACGGGAAGGGGTCGGTCATTTGCGACACCGCCCTTCAAATCGCTGATCTGGCCCTGCCGAGTACCATATCAGTGCTCGAAATGTCCGTGGCACTGGTGCGGAACCGAGCAGCACGAGCCAATTAAAAGGTGTTACCGCAAAATTGCCTTATCGAGCATGTCCCAGCCATATACTGCCGCTACCCGATCGAGCACAGCGCTTGCGACTTGGCCGCCCCCATCGCCGTTAGTCATAATCACCATGCCATAGCCCTTAGCGACATGCGCGATGGCGTTGCTGCGGAATCCCCAATTGCTGCCGCCATGCTGGAAATACCACCCTTCGCCCTTCTGCTGGATCTGAAAGCCAACCGCGAAGGAGCCGACGCCGACGGGGGTCACCATATTTTGAATCATCGCCCGATTAAGTACCGTGGTTGATCGCCCTGCGAGCGTCTTCTGCACCTCAATCATGAACCGAGCGTAATCCGAGGCAGTCGTCCATAGGCCCGCCGCGCCTTGCTCGGGATAGACATGCCATCGCACGTTCATTGCCTTTCCCGCCTCGTCGTGTGCGCGTGCGGTGTAAGGCTGCATTCTCAATGGCAAGGGCTGTTCGAAGCTACTGTGGCGCATGCCAATGGGCGCCAAGATCCAATCCTGAGCAATTTGCGAGAACGGCTTACCGACCGCGTCAGTAAGCGCGAGCTGCTGGATCTCCACGCCTCCGCCTGAATATTGCGCGGCCATAAGCGGCGGCCGCACCATCCTGACCTTAGGCGTATTCGACGGCGCAACCCCTTCGAGCAACTGTGGCAAAGTCGGCAATGGCGTCCCGGGAGCATAGCCGGGAAAGCCTAATCCGTCGCCGGTGCCGGAAGTGTGGCTCATCAGCATCCGCGGCGTCACCGGGCCAAAGCCCCCGTAGGGCACCTTCCAGCTCGTAAGGATCGTGTTGATATCCTGGTCGAGCCGGAACTTTCCGAGCTGCACCGCCTTCAACGATGCCATAGCCGCGACGGGCTTACTCATCGACGCTGCTTGGAACAGCGTGTCGTCGGTCACCGGTGCCGACGTCTCGACATCTGCGGTGCCCCAATTCTTCGTTCCGACTATTTGAAAATCGTAGATGATCGCGATGCTGATGCCCGGCACATGGAAGCGTGCCATAATCTGTTGAATGGTCAAAGGGTCCAGGCCTTGGCGATTCGGGAATTGCGGCCCCTCGATCCTTTGCATGGCTCCGTCGAAGGTAGGTGGCGCGGCGGCGAGGGGCGTCAGCGGGATTGAAATCAGCAGAAGAGCGAGGAAGGCGCGCATGCAATCTCCTTTTGGTACTAGCCCGAATTGCGAATTGGAATCCAGGCGCGGGTCACCGAAGCACGCTGGTTCCTACCGGATCGGGCACAAACGCCGGCACCTTAGCGCTATTGCCCAGTGCCCAAAGCGCTGTGCCGCTCAGCTGCAGGATGCGCGCCATCTTGGCATAGTTGATCTTGTCGGCCGTGTCGGTTTCGTGGTGATAATCTGGGTGGAACCCGGTGAAAAACCAGAACGCCGGAATATCGTGCAGCACGAACGGAAACTGATCCGACCGGAAAAACACGTTCAGCACATTGTCGCGGTCAAACCGGCTGTCGAGATCGAGCCCTAGGCCACGGTTGGAAGCAACGATCACTGCGTTCAGATCGGGGCTGTATGGCGCGCCTATCAGATTGAGGCGGTTGGTGGTGTCCGCCGGGATAGTGATCAACCCGTCGGTTTGGGCGCTGGGCGTTTCGTTGCGGCCGATCATGTCGAAATTGATCATGGCGCGCGTGGTGGCCAATGGGCGCAGCGGATGCGCCGCCATGGCATAAGAGCCGAGCAATCCGCGTTCCTCTGCCGCAAACACAGTGAAAAGGATCGACCGTTTGGGCCTCACGGGCATCGCCGCAAAGGCATGTGCTAAAGCTACCACCCCGACCGTGCCGGATGCGTTGTCATCTGCACCGTGCCAGATATGGGTGGCATCGCCCGAAGCTCCGTCGTGGTCATGGTGGCCCGACACGATCAACGTCTCGCCCGCCAGTGCCGGGTCTGACCCCGGCAGCACGCCCGCGACGTTGTAAGTGATGCCGCGGCTGCGTTCCGCATTTTCCAGATGGATGTGCAGAGGCGCGGTATGCAGCGCCGTGCCATGCGGCGTGAGATCCCGGTCAATCGCTGCCTGCAAGGCGCCGGCATCTACACCACCCGCGGCAAATATGGCCTTTGTCACCGGGTCGGTCAGCGTCAGCACCGGGATATGCAGTTCATCATCGGCGCGGGCCTGTATCGGCAGGGCCGGGCTGCGCGTCACGCTGCCGCCGATGCGTTGCAACCGTTCGACATCGGACGGGTGCTTGCGATTAGGTTCGGGCAGGATGATCACCGCAAGCGCGCCATGCGCCTGCGCGTTCAGCGCCTTGACCCGGGAAGTGGCGTTGCGCGTGTTTCCCGCGCCGTTGAAATGCGATGCGGGATCATCCTCCTGCGGCTCATGGGCAAATACTAGGGCGATGGCTCCGCGGGCGTCGATCCCCCGGTAATCGTCGTAGCCAAGGCCTGGCACGGTGATGCCATACCCGGCAAACACCAGCGGCGCGGTCAGATCCAGATCATCGCGGTACGCCCCGGTATAGGCGGGCTGGGAAAACCGCGTGTCTCCCAGCGCGATAAAGCTGGCATGAGTATCGGGCGCATATTGCACCAGCGGCACCGCTTGCAGATAGCTGGGGTGGCCATCGGCGTCGATTGCCGCCGGTTGCAGCCCAGCATGCGCAAATTGCGCCGCGACCCACGCAGTGGCCGCGTCGTCACCGGGTTCAAGCGACATCCGCCCGCGCAATCCATCGGCGGTCAAAAACGTCAGATCGGCGCGCAAATCGGTCTCGCTGATCGCGGCCAGCGCTGCTGCCACCGGTTTCGGTATCGGGTCCACCCGCATCGGATCGGCGATCGCCGGCCCGGCCAGCGTAGCGGCAATCAGCGAACAACTGGCAATCAGGGCATGGTGTCGCATTGATCTGTCCTTTGGGCGAAGTTGCGGCACAATATCGGCGGAAAGCGCGATGGGAAGTGAGGTTACGCAAAACCTTGGTGAAATCAGGATGGACGCGGGGACCCGGTCCCTTCAAAGTCTTTTCAAGCCTGAGAATTTGAGGAGAGTGGCAATCATCCATCATTTTCTGCTCAAAACTTGCCGGACCGGAATCGCCCCAATGACAGCTATTCCCGCCCCAACGAGCGATTGCCTCGCAACAACTGGTTTCGCGTAGAGCTGCCGTTCACACAGACGGGCAGCAAAGGCAGCAAAGTCCCATCACTTGCCCATCGGCGCAAGCGTCGGCTATCAACCCCAAGGCCAGTCGTTCAATTCCGGTCCGCAGAATGGCCGCTCCTTACGGAAGCTGCCGATCGGGCCGATCGAAGCGGACGATCGGCAACGCGCCTCATTCCGGTCGTTGAGGCCGTGGGCGAGGCGGCTAAATAGCGGCCGTTCCCGAAAACTTTCTTGTGCCTGTCAAAAAGTTTGGTTTGGCAGTGGCGACCATCGACGAGCGGATTTTGAGGAATTAGCGCACACGCTAATCGACACGGTCCGGTAATCGGTCCAATACGGGAAGGTTGACCGGAGA
>JACMOQ010000483.1 GCA_014377905.1 Acetobacteraceae bacterium
GAACCGCCCCGCGGCAATTGCGGCGGCGGTTTTGGTCTGGCTGCGCACCGCGAACGCTTCCTGGTCGGCGCGCGGAATCTGATGGCGGGTGGCGACGTTTTCGGCGGTTTCCCCCATCGACACCAACGCGGTCGGGAAGGCTTTCATCAACCCCGGATGCGGCATTGGGTTGAACCCCATCATTGGAATGCGCGACATCGATTCCACGCCCGCGCACACAAACACTTCGCCGGCGCCCATCATGATCGCACCGGCTGCCTGGTGGATTGACTGCATCGACGATCCGCAGAAGCGGTTAACCGTGACGCCGCCCGCCGAAATCGGCAGCCCGGCCAGGAAGGAAACCAGCCGCGCCACGTTCAGCCCCTGCTCGCCTTCAGGGAATGCGCACCCCAGGATCAGGTCCTCAACATCGTTCGGATCGACCGGGCACGACGCCATCAGCGCCTTGATAACCTCGGCCGCCAGATCATCCTGCCGGGTGCGGACAAGCGCGCCGCGATTGGCGAGATGGAACGGCGAGCGCTTGTAGGCGGCGATGACGACATCCGGCATGGCGACGGCTCCTCAAAATCAGCGATTTCACGGTGAACTGCCGCGGGTTCACATTTAACTCACTTCGGGCGCCACGGCATTGGCTGTCATGGTTCCGGTGCCGATTTCCGGCTGTATCGCCAGGAAAGTCAGGCAGGAGAGATGGTCATGACGCATCTTGCTTTTCCCACGCGACAGGCCCCGTCCGCAAGTCCGATCGACATGATTGACGCAGCCCCACGCCCGCTGGTGCTGGTGCTGGAAGCCGAGCCACGGATTTCGGACATTTTGGCCGAGCTTGCGGATTTCCTGCGGGTTGATGTTGAATGCGTGCCAACCATCGGGGCGCTGGAAACCGCACTCGCAACCCAACGGCCGATCGGGCTGCTGGCCCACGCCCCCGAGGGCGACATCACCGCCTGGTCGGCGCTGCGCGCGGTTTCCCGCACCGATCCGGGCTTGCCGGTGCTATTGGTGACCGGCACCGGGCGGGCCGAGACCGAGGAATTCGATCCCTCCATCCCGCGTCGGCCGCTGACCAATATCTACTGGGTTGATCACCAGCCCGGCATGCGGTCGATTGTCGAGTTTCTGTTCCTCGCCGAGCGCCGCAGCGGCGTGCCACCCCTGCTGCGAGACGGCGACGGATAAGCAGCGGCCCATTCCATCAGTTGCATCGTCGGACGAGTAGTTGCATTCACACCGGGCAATTGCTTATCGCTGTCCCGCTGAAAGCACTCGGAATGTCCACCACCGTAACGCGCCGCCTCGACTACCTCGCCCCTGATTTCCTGATCGATAGCGTCGATCTTCGCTTCGATCTTGATCCCGAAGCCACCATCGTCCGCTCCCGCCTCGCCATGCGCCGCAATCCGGCCGGGCGCCCTGGCGTGCCGCTACGCCTCGACAGCGACCAACTTACTTTGTTGTCCATTGCGCTGAACGGCATTGCGCTCAAGCGCGATCAATACGTTCTGCATGGCGATGGCACGCTAGAACTCGCCGCTGTCCCAGACAGCTTTGGCCTGGAAATCGAGACCTATATCTCACCCCAGGCCAACACCAAGCTTAGCGGTCTCTACACCTCGGGCGGCGCTTTTTTCACCCAGTGCGAGGCGGAAGGTTTCCGCCGTATCACCTATTTCCTCGACCGGCCCGACGTGATGGCCGTTTTCACCACCACTTTGCGCGCCGACCGTGCCACCTATCCGGTGCTGCTGTCGAACGGCAATCCGGACGGCACCGGCCTTGATGGGGAACGCCACTGGGCGCGCTGGGTCGATCCGCATCCCAAGCCATCCTATCTGTTCGCGCTGGTCGCCGGCGATCTGGTGTCTGTGCAGGACAGCTTTACCACCAGATCCGGCCGCAACGTGGCACTCGGCATCTGGGTGCGCGACGGCGACCAGGATCGTTGCGGGCACGCGATGCAGGCGTTGAAGGATTCGATGCGCTGGGACGAAGAAAAATACGGCCTCGAATACGATCTCGACGTTTTCAACATCGCCGCCGTGTCAGATTTCAACATGGGTGCGATGGAAAACAAGGGCCTCAACGTCTTTAACACCAAATACGTGCTGGCCAGCAACGAAACTGCTACCGACACCGATTTGCACGGTGTTGCCGCGGTCATCGCCCATGAATATTTCCATAACTGGACCGGCAACCGCATCACCTGCCGCGACTGGTTTCAATTGTCGTTGAAAGAAGGCCTCACCGTCTTCCGTGACCAGCAATTCTCCGCCGACCACGGCAGTCCGGCCGTCGAGCGCATCCGCCAGGTCCGCACCCTGCGCGCCCGACAGTTCTCGGAAGACGCAGGCCCCTTGTCGCATCCGGTGCGCCCTGACGAATATCTCGCCATCGATAATTTCTACACCGCGACGATCTACGAAAAGGGCGCCGAGATCGTCCGCATGATCCATAACCGCCTCGGGCCTGACGGGTTCCGGCGCGGCATGGATGGATACATTGCCCGCAACGACAATCAGGCCGTGACCATCGAAGACTTTGTCGAAGCAATGGCCGTCGGCACCCCTGGCAGCGACGTCCGCCAGTTCCTTGCCTGGTACGGCCAGCCCGGCACGCCGGAGCTTACCATGTCGGAAGACTATGACGGCAGTACCTATATTTTGACCTTGCGTCAGACCACACGCGGCGCGCCATTGCCGATCCCGATCAAACTTGGCCTGCTCGGCGCCAACGGCCAGGACATCGCCGAACGCGACGTGCTGCTGACCGAGGGTGAAACCAAAATCACCTTCGCCAACATCGCCCAACGCCCGGTGCCGTCGCTGTTGCGCGGCTTTTCCGCCCCGGTCCGCTTGCGCAATCAACCGCATGACCAGTTGCTGTTTCTCGCCCGCCACGACAGCGATCCGTTCATGCGTTGGGATGCCAGCCAGCAAATTGCCGTTGCGACTATCCTGGTGCCGTCCGAAGACCTTGTCGCCGGGCTGATCGCGGGCTTGGCAGGCGCGCTTGCCAACCCAGCCGATCCCGCCTTCACCGCCGAACTGCTCGCCTTGCCATCGGAAGCCTATGTCGGCGACCAGATGGCAACGGCCGACCCAGATCTGGTCCACGCCAACCGCCAGGCCCTGCGCCGGCGCATCGGTATCGACCTGCACGACCTGCTCGCCAGAACCTGCGACACGACGCCCCCCGACAGCCCCGGCCAACGTGCCCTGCGCAATGCCTGCCTCGCCTATCTTGCCGCCGGCGGGGACCTCGCCCGCGCTGAAGCCCAGTTCGCCCAGGCTGCCACCATGACTGACAGCCTCGCTGCCCTCGATATCCTCACCGGGAGCGAAAGCCCGCATCGCGCCGCCGCGCTGGCAACGTTCTATGCGCGCTGGAAGCACGATCCGCTGGTGGTGGACAAATGGTTCACGGTGCAGGCCATGGCCCCGCGCCCGGACGCCATCGACACCGTCCGCGCCTTGCAAGCCCACCCGGATTTCGATTTACGCAATCCCAACCGCGCCCGGTCCCTGATCGGCGGGTTCTGCGCCAATCTGGTGCGCTTTCATACCGCGGCCGGCTACCGCTTTCTCGCCGACATGGTCATCGCATTGGATGCCATTAATGGCCAGGTGGCGGCGCGCATGATCGACCCGCTGACCGCATGGCGGCGGCAGAATGCGGCGCGCGCGGCGATGATGCAGGGCGAACTGCGGCGTATTCTTGGCGTCGCCAGCCTTAGTCGGGATACTTTGGAGAAGGCGACGAAGGCTTTGGGGTAAGCGTATTCATTTTGTTCAAAAAAAGAGTGCCTGCCCAGATACTTATTCGTGAGAGTTGCCTGCGGTCAGTTTTGCCTTCTCAGCACCCTGGCCGTTGGGACCACGTCATTGCGAGCCCTTGCGAAGCGAATTATCTTTGCGCACGAAGATGGATTGCTTCGCAAGGGGTCGCGCTGACGTGTTCCTTCCTACCCCAAAATCTCTGCCACCGCGCTCGCCATCACCTGACACCCGAGCACAATATCAGCGTCCGACGTATCCTCAGTCCAATGATGTGAAACCCCGCCGATTGACGGCACGAACAGCATTGCCGCCGGCATCACCCGCGCCAGAAACTGCGCGTCATGCCCGGCGCCCGATGGCATGGTCTGCCACAGCCCGGGCGCATGGCGTTCGGCGGCGCGCGCCAGGGCGGCCTGCAAGTCATCGGCCATCAAGGATGGGGTCGATCGCGATACGTTGGTCAACACCACCTCGCACGGCCCGGCATTGGCCTCGGCGACCAGCGCTTCAAGGGCGCTTTCCATCCGCCGCAGCACGTCCATATCCACATCGCGGAACTGGAACACCATTTCCGCCCCCCCCGGAATGATGCTGCCCGCACCTGGATCGAGGGTGATCCGCCCCACCGTCCACACGCTGCGCGCCGCACAAATCTCGGGGAAGCGCTTGTCGATCGCCACCGCCAGTTTCGCCGCCGCCAATCCGGCATCGCGGCGGATTGCCATGCGGGTGGTGCCGGCATGGTTCTGCACCCCGGTGAAGATGATTTTGTACTGCCAGATCGCCACAATGCTGCTCACCACGCCGATTTTGCGGCCGGTGCTGTCCAACTCGTCGCCCTGCTCGATATGGGCTTCGATATAACACCGATACCGCCCGGGCTCGACCCGCGCCATCGGCCGTCCTGCCAGGCCCGCCACCGCCAGCCCTTCACGCAGCGACAGATTTTCGTAACGGTTGCGCGACACATCGATGTCGGCGTCAGAAAAATTGCCAATGAAGGATCGGCTGCCCGGGAACGACGCCCAATGCCCTTCTTCGTCCGCCCACGAAACAACATCGACCCCGCGCCCCACCGCGCGCGCAACTTCCAGCCCGTACATCACCCCCAGCGCGCCATCCAGCCAGCCGGCCTGCGGTTGTGTGTCGCTATGGCTGCCCAGCAGCACCCGCGGCCCGTCGCCCTCGCCACGGCCGATAATATTGCCGATCCCGTCGATTTCCGGCACCAGCCCGGCGTCACGCATCCGGTCAGCAATCCATTCCCGGCTCTGCATATCGACCGCCGAATAGGTCGGGCGGTGGACGCCTGATTTGTAGGTGCCAAAGCCGCGCAATTTGTACAGATCGGCGAGCAACCGGGCCCCGTCGATCGAAACATTGGAAAGCGTCATCCGATCATTCCTTCAATGCAATGCCCTGCGGCCGGATCAGTCCGTCCGGCATGGGTTGAAACCCGATGACCTTGTCGCTCAGCGCGAACAACCAGGTCTGGTGATACAGAACCATCATCGGCCGATCCTGCAAATAGGTTTCCGCAACATCGCGATAGATTGCCTGGCGCTGCGGCACATCTGTGATACCACGCGCTTTGGCCAGCAACCCATCGAGCTCCTTGTTCACGTATTTTCCCCAGTTGAGGAACCCGTCGCTGGCGAGCCAGATTGCCACGTTGCCGTCAGGATCGGGCCGGCCCGACCAGATGCCGATATAGGCGTTGAATTCGCCGCGCTGCACCGCCGCCACCGCCGCATTAGCCTCCATCGCCTGGATTTTCACGTCAAACCCGGCCTCGCCCGCCATTGCCTGGATCAACTCGGCGGTTTGCAGCGCGATCGGCGAATTGCCGACCACGAGTTGCACCGCCACGTTGGTCAGTCCCATCGCGGCCATCAGCGCCTTCGCGCCGCCGAGGTCGCGTTCCGGCACCGGATAGGACGCGTTCCAATAGACGCCGCCAGGCGGCTCGGTCTGGTTGGACGGAATTTGGGTGCCTTCGAAGGCCACCTTGTTGATAATCTCACGATCGATGGCTTTCTCAAACGCCTCCCGCAACCGCGGCTCGGTGGCGAATTTCGACCGCCCGAGCGCAGAATTGCCGAGATTGAACAGCATCGTCTGGTAGGCGATCGATGGCTGCGCGAGCAACCGCAGTTTGGGATTGGCCTTGACCGTGCCAGCATCGGCTGGTGCCAGCCCCTCGATCATATCCAACTGGCCGGATCGTAGATTGACCAAACGCACTGTGCTGTCGGGAAAGGGCTGGTAGGTTATGCGGTCAAGCGTGACCCGCCCAGCATCCCAGTAGCCATCGAACCGGTCAAGCACGATGCGGTCTTGCGCGATGCGGGAGGTGAATTTGAACGGCCCGGCGCAGACCGGCTTGCTGCCGAGTTCGGCGCCCATCTGGTTGATGTTTTTCGGCGACACCATCATCCCCGACCGGTCCGCCAGCACTGCCGGCAATGGGGCGTACGGCGATGCCAGACGCAGCCGGACGGTCAAGCGATCAACCACTTCGACCGCCGAAATCGGCCGCAATTCGGATTTCCGCTGGCTTTCAGCGGCGCCACGATAGCGTTCGATGTTGATCCGCACAGCATCGGCGGTCATTTTCTCGCCGTCCTGGAACACCACACCCTCGCGCAATTTCAGGGTCAGGCTCAGACGATCATCCGACCATCCCCACCCAGTGGCAAGTTGCGGCACCAGATTGAGCTTGGCATCAACATCCACCAGCTTGTCACAAAGGGCGGCAAACACGATCCGGCCGGCATAGGACACGCCGCGCGCCGGATCGAGCAGGTCCGGATCGGACCCAAGGCCCACACGCAAATTGCCGCCCGCGATCGCAGTGCTCGCGATCAGCATCGCCCCGCCGCCAACAGCCCAATATGCCAGCTTCCGCATCACCCCGTCCTTCGCATGATCGCCATAATGCAGCACGCAACGCCTATTTGCGCCAGAGCCCGCATGCCTCACATAATGGCGGTATGTGCGGACGCTATGCCCAGTATCGCGACGGGGACCGGTTGCGGAAGCTTTTCGCAACCGTGAACCCACCACCCAACATCCAGCCAAGCTGGAACGTGGCGCCAACCCGGCTCGCCCCAGTCGTGCGGCGCCATCCTGAAACCGGGGCGCGCCATCTTGACCTGCTGCGCTGGGGCCTGGTGCCGCATTGGACGAAAACCTTCGCCGACGCACGGTCGCCGATCAACGCCCGCAGTGAAACCGCTGGCTCGGCGCCGATGTTCCGCGACGCCCTGGCGCACCGCCGCTGTCTGGTGCCGATCGATGCGTTCTACGAATGGCAGGTGACACCGGACGGCAAGATCCCCCACGCCATCGCCCGCCAAGACGACCAGCCGATCGTTGCCGCCGGGCTGTGGGAAGGCTGGCGCGGCCCGGACGGAGTGGTGATCCGCAGCTTTGCCATCCTGACCACGACGGCATGCCCGGCGCTCGCCCATCTGCACGAACGCATGCCGGTGGTGTTGGAAGCCGCGGACTTTGCGCACTGGCTGGGCGAGGCCCCTGGCGATGTCGCGGCCCTTCTGCGTCCATCCGCTGCCGGGTTCCGGGTCTGGCAGGTCGGCACGGCGGTCGGCAATGTTCGCAACGATGGTGCGGAACTTTTACGACCGGTCGCGTAATCAGATTGCTTCCAGATCCACCCCGACCGTGACGCTATGCGCACCACCCCCCAGGATCACGCCGCGCACCGGGCTGATATCGCCATAGTCGCGCCCCCAGGCGAGCACGACATGTTCGTCCTGCACCACCAGATTATTGGTCGGGTCCAAATCCACCCACCCCATCGCAACCCCGAGCCACGCGCTCACCCAGGCATGGGACTGATCCGCCCCGCGCCGCGCCGGCTGGCCTAGCATCGGCCGGGTGCGCAAATACCCCGATACGTAGCGCGCCGGCAGCCCATGCGCGCGTAACCCCGCCAGCATCAGATGGGTGAAATCCTGGCACACCCCGGCCCGCAGGCGCAGCAATTCGGCAACCGAGGTGTTGACCGTCGTCGCCCCCGGTTTGAAAGCGAAATCGCGATTGATCCGCGCGGTGAGATCGAGCAGTGCCGCAAAAATCGGCCGGGCGGGTGGAAAGCTGGCTGCGGCGTAAGCACCCGCGCCGGTGCCATCCGGCACCATCGGGCTCGCAAAGGCGAATTCCGCCGCCGCTGCCTGCATTGCTTCGGCTGCAACCGTCTCCCACGGCCGCGTCAACTCCGGCAACGGTGGGGCGGGAAACCCGATCTCGACCTCGGCATCCACCGTCACCGCGAAACGGTCATGTGGCTTGTCGAGGAACATCCAGCACACCTGATTGCCGAAATGATCCACCCCCCAGCTGGTGCGCGATGGCGGTGGTTCGGCGGTGATCCGGGCCTGCGCGACGTGCTGAAAATCCAGCCTGCGCGGTGAAAGATGCAGCATGTGGGCGGCAAGATCGACCTGCTTGGCATAGGTGTAAATGGTTTCGTGGCGGATCCGATAACGCATCTTACGCCACCCCGCGCAGCGCCAGCGTCTCGCCGGTGCCCACCAGCTGGATCGCTGGCAGCACAGCGAAATAGCGGCGGGTAATCCGGCTCGACAGGCCTTCGAGTTCCGCAATGAACCCAGCGAGCCGCCCCGGCAGCGCGCTCGCAGCACTTGCCTGATCGGGGGCGGCCAACACCTCACCCACCATCATTTCAACTTCTGCCAGCAGCCCTGCGGCACTGCCGGCGAGCATTTCGCGCACCCCGCTTTCGCTGCCCAGTTCATCCAGCAGCCCGTGCATCGCCACCAGCTGGAACGCGAGGCCACGCGGATTTGCCTGATCGGCCAACACCAGATCGAGCACCGGGGCGGCCTGCAAAACATTCAGATAGCGGCTGCGATAGGTGATCGCGCTGTCGCACAATTCCAGCGCCAGCAGCAGCCCGCTTTCGATCCGTGCGGGCGGCAGGTTCAACACAATACTCACCTCGTGCGTGACCGCCTGGGCGCGCTCGATCCGGCGCCCGAGATCGAGGAACAGGAATCCGCCGCCGCGCACCATGTTTTCAGCGGCAACGCCCGCAACCGCGGTGCAGAAGCGCAGGATTGCCGCCATGCCGAGGCGGGTCGCGTCAAGACC
>JACMOQ010000058.1 GCA_014377905.1 Acetobacteraceae bacterium
TTCGCCCGCTACGTGGTGCCGACCACTACCGAGTTGGAGGATCGGACAACGCGGGAGGTTGGGTTGTATCGGCTCGCGCCAGAATGACTGAGGCGCTGATGCTTTTCACGCTGGCGCTGTTCTCGGCGACCGCGGTGCGCGGCATGATTGCGGCGGGGCTGATGGACCACCCCGATCCGCGCAAACTCCATCGCAGCCCCATTCCAAAAGCCGGCGGGGTGGGGATCGTTGCGGCGTTCATACTCGGGGTTGTCCTGCTGCCGGTCGCCGCGCCGCCAGGCGTGATCGTTGGCGCGACAGCCGTCGCAGTGGTGTCTTTCGCCGATGATCTGTGGGACTGGCCAGCCGCCGCCAAGCTTGCCGCCCAATTATTCGCCGCGTCCCTGGCCGTTGGTAGTGGGCTTTATATTCAGGTGTTTCATTTGCCGTGGCTGGGCAGCATCGATGTCGGGCCGTGGGGGATGGCTGTCACCATGCTGTGGCTGGTATTCGCCACCAACGCGGTGAATTTCATGGACGGCATGAATGGCCTCGCCGCCGGCACCGCGCTGATCGCCAGCCTGTTTCTGGCGCTGATCGCGGCTAGCCAAGGCGGCTGGTTCGCCTATGCCGCCGCGATGCTGCTGGCCGCCGGTCTGCTCGGCTTTCTGCCCTTCAACTTTCCCCGCGCGCGGATTTTCATGGGCGATGTCGGCAGCCAGTTCTGCGGCTTCATGCTTGCCGTGCTCGGCGTTGCCGCAGCGAGGTTCGATGCGGTGGAAATGAGCTTCCTGATCGTGCCAATGCTGCTCGCCGGGCTTTTATGGGATGTCGCCTTTACCCTGGTGCGCCGCGTGATCGCCGGCGAGAATCTGGCGCGGGCCCACCGCGGTCACCTTTACCAGCTTGCCCAGCGCGGCGGCGTCGATGCCCGCGCGGTGGCGATGCTGCATTGGGGGTTTGCAGCCTGCGGCGGGGCGGCAGTGCTAGGCTTCATCGCCGTGCCCAATTCAGTGAAACCGATTTTCCCGCTTGCCCTGTTGTTGCCGCAACTATGGTGGACCATCTATGTGTTACGCCGCGCCCCACCCATGACGGAACCCTAACGATGAACATGAGCACCCTGTTGATCACCACCGCCTGCCTGCTGCCGATGGCCGCCATCGCCCAGACCCCGACCCCGACCGCGACTCCGACTCAGACCCCGACCCCGACCCCGGCGCCATCACCGGATATTAAGGCCTCGGCCCCCGCCAAACCGGCGAATGACCCGACCTTCCGGCTGATCAACACCAGCGACAAAACCATCACCCAGGTCTTCGCCACCCCAGCCGGTCGCGATAACTGGGGCAAGAACCGCCTGGACAAGGACACGCTGCTTGCTCAAGGCGGGCACCTTTTTAAACTGCCGCGCGACGGCAACTGCATCTATGATCTCAAGGTTGTGTTCATCGACGGCGGCTTCCGCGAAAAAAAGGGCACGAATTTGTGCAAGATTACGGATTTGCCGGTAAAATAGGGGAGCTTCCCTCCGCCGAAAGCGGCGCTATAACGGCGGGATGAACGTTCAAGCAATCATCCCATGACAGTGGCGTCAACCGGCCTGCGCGGCCGGAACTATGCGCGCAACTACTGGCCCTTCCTGCTGCCGGCAGGTGTGGTGGTGCTGGCGGTGATCATATTCCCTTGGCTGTTCACGCTTTATATGTCGGTGCACGAATTTAAGGTCGGTGGGGACTTCACCTTTATCGGCCTCGATAATTATCTCCGCCTGACCACCGATGACCGCTTCCTGTGGTCGGTGGTGCGCACGCTGTATTTCACCGCGCTGTCAGTGGCCTTCCCGGTCGTCCTGGGCGTGGCGGCCGCTGTCACGTTCCACAAGAAATTCCCGATGCGCGGCATTGCGCGGACGATTTTCATCCTCCCGATGATGGCAACCCCGGTCGCGGTCGCGCTGGTGTGGACCATGACGTTTCACCCGCAGCTCGGCGTGCTCAACTATCTGCTGACCAGCGTCGGCATTCCACCGAGCCAATGGACTTATGATTCGGTTTCGGTGATCCCCACCCTGGTCATGGTGGAAACCTGGCAGTGGACGCCCTTGGTAATGCTGATCGTGCTCGGCGGCCTCGCCAGCCTGCCGATTGATCCGTATGAGGCTGCGACGTTGGACGGCGCGAGTGGCTGGGACATGTTCCGCCACATCACTGTTCCGCTGGTCTGGCCGCATATTATCGTGGCAACCGTGATCCGCACTATCGACGCGCTGAAAGCCTTCGATCTGATCTTCGTGATCTCGGGCGGGGGGCCTGGCACATCATCGGAAACGATGAATTTGTTCCTCTACCTCCAGGCGTTTTCCTTTTACAACATGGGCTATGCGGCGGCGGTGACGGTGGTGTTCTTCATCATCATCCTGCTGGTCAGCCTGCTTTTGTTCAGCGCGAGGCAGCAAAAGCAATGGCAATAAGAGTGGGGACAGTAAGAGTGGGGGCAATCAGAAAAGGCAAACTGCTCGGCAATATCGGCTTTGGCCTAGCTGTCGCCGCCCTGATCTCGCCGGCGATTCTGTTTTTCCTGTGGATGCTGTCGCTGTCGTTGAAAAACGAGGTCGATAACATGGCCTTCCCGCCAGTGTTCATCCCCAACCCGCCAGTGCTGGATAATTTCATCCAGGTATTTGAGAAAAACGACTTTCTAACCTACACGCTGAACTCAATCTTCGTCTCGTTCGGCGCCACCGGCCTCGCGTTGCTGCTCGGCGTGCCGGCAGGCTTCGGCATCGCCAAGGCGCAGGCGGCCAAGGCTGCCGCCGTCATCATGATCGCCCGTGTCACCCCCGGACTGTCGTATCTGATCCCGTTATTCCTGATCTTTCAGTGGCTCGAAATGACCGGCACTTTGTGGCCGCTGCTGATTACCCATCTGGTGATCACCGTGCCGATTGTTGTCTGGGTGATGATCGGATTTTTCGAGGGTCTGCCCCAGGAACTTGAAGAAGCAGCCCTGGTCGATGGCGCGACGATCTGGCAGGCGTTCCTGTATGTCGCCTTGCCTTTGGCACGCCCGGGGATCGTGGTGGCGATGATCCTCGCCTTCATTTTCAGCTGGAACAACTTCATTTTCGGCGTTGTGCTCGCCGGGCGCGAAACCCGGACTCTGCCGGTCGCAGTTTATAACGTGATCAGCTTTGAGCAAATCAGTTGGGGGCCGCTCGCCGCCGCCGCCCTGCTGGTCACTGCGCCGGTGCTGCTGCTGACTTTGCTGATGCAAAAGGAAATCGTCCACGGCTTGACTGCAGGTGGCGTGAAGGGCGGCTAATGGCTTTGTATCTGATCACTGGCGGCGCCGGCTTCATCGGGTCGCATCTGGCTGACGCATTGCTCGCGGCCGGCCACAAGGTCCGGGTGCTCGACGATTTCTCGACTGGCAAGGTCGAAAATCTCAATCCGCGTTGCGCTGTACTTCGTGGCGACGCCGCCGATCCGACAATTGTCGCACAAGCCTTTGCCGGTATCACGGGCTGCTTTCATTTGGCCGCCGTGGCGTCCGTTCAACGCGGCAACGAAGCCTGGTTCGACACCCATCGCGCCAATCAATCCGCAACCGTCGCCGTGCTCGAAGCCGCCAGCAACCACGGGCAAATTCCTGTGGTCTATGCCTCGTCGGCTGCGATTTACGGCAATGTCGGCGATCAGGTCGCGACCGAAACCCTGCGCCCCGCGCCGCAAACCGCCTATGGCGCGGACAAATACGGATCGGAACTGCACGCAGCGATCGGCTTTGCCGTCCATCGCGTGCCCAGCGTCGGCCTGCGCTTCTTCAACGTCTATGGTCCGCGTCAGGATCCTGCTTCACCCTACAGCGGGGTGATTTCCATTTTCGCAGGCAAACTCGCGGCCGGACAGGGCCTTACCGTGCATGGCGATGGCGGGCAGACCCGCGATTTCGTCTATGTCGCTGACGTGGTGCACCATTTGTGCGCCGCGATGGCGGTGCTGCGCGATCATCCGGCGGCCGATGTGGTCAATGTCTGCACCGGCCGCGCCACCAGCGTGCTCGACCTCGCACATATTTTGTCCGCGTTGCAAGGCAATGGCGGCGGGGTTAGCCATGGGCCGGCCCGGCTCGGGGACATCCGCCAGTCGCTCGGTGATCCGGCCGCAGCAATCGCGTTGCTTGGCGTTGCGGCCGAGATGAATTTGCGTGACGGATTGGCGCTTACCCTGCAAAGTCTTCGCCAGCCATAGCCACCGGAGACCACAATGCGTCGTCGTGCTCTGCTGCAATCCGCCGCCGCGATGACGCTCGCCACCCCCACCATAGCTCAGCCCAAAAGTTTGCTGCGCTTCGTGCCGCATGCCGATTTGGCGTCGCTCGATCCGGTTTGGACCACCGCCGATATCACTCGCAACTATTCGTTGGCCGTTTTTGACACGCTGTTCGGCATCGATGACAAATTCAACATCCACCCCCAGATGTTGGCCGGCTTTAGTATGAGCGCCGATGGTCTGGTTTGGGATCTGACACTGCGCGACGGGCTGCTGTTCCACGATGGGACCAAAGTACTGGCCCGTGATTGCGTTGCTAGTATCAATCGCTTTGCCTCCCGCGACGCGATCGGCACCGCGCTCGCTGCCCGCATAGCCGAGGTCAGCGCGCCGTCGGACCGGATGATTCGGATCCGCCTAAAATCCCGCTTCAGCCTGCTGCCAAACGCGCTAGCGGCTTATGCCTCGGTGATCATGCCGGAACGGCTCGCCCAGACCGATGCGATGAAGGCGATCCCCGAGGCCATTGGTAGCGGCCCGTTCCGCTTCAAGGCCGATGAACGCATCCCCGGCGCCAAGGTGGTGTTCGAGAAATTCGCCGGCTACGTGCCACGTGCCGATGGCGTGCCAAGCTTTACGGCCGGCCCGAAAATCGTCCATTTCGACCGGATGGAATGGACCGTGATGCCCGATGCCGGAACTGCCATGTCGGCGCTACTAAACAATGAGATCGACTGGTGGGAAAACCCGTCGATCGATCTGGTCCCTGTCTTACGCAAGGACAAACGCCTGACCGTTGAGGTCCACGATGTTACCGGCGGCGTCGCCTGCCTGCGCTTCAACCATTTGCTGCCGCCGTTCGACAATCCCGCGATCCGGCGGGTAGTGCAAAAGGCGATCAATCAGCGCGACGTGATGACCGCGGTTGCCGGCGCCGAGCCAAGTCTGATCAAGGTCCCGGTTGGGCTTTTCGTCCCCGGCACGCAATATGCGTCCGACGCCGGTTTGGCCGCCAACACCAATGGCTGGGGCGATATTGCCGCGCTGAAGAAGGAATTGGCAGCCGCCGGCTACAAGGGCGAGAAAATCGTCGTGCTTGGAGCCACCACTATCCCGCGCATCTGGGCCGCCGCCCAGGTCGGCGCCGATGTGCTGACCAAGCTTGGATTCAACGTCGATTTCCAGGCGCTCGAATGGGGCACCGTGGTGCAGCGGCGGGCGAGCAAGGCACCGATCGACAAGGGCGGGTGGAACGTATTTTTCACCTATCTCGGCGGCACCGGAAATATTTCGCCAGCCACCATGTCAGCCGCGCGTGGCGACGGGGAAAAAGCCTGGTTTGGTTGGCCGACCAGCGCCAAGATGGAAGCGCTGCGTGACGCCTGGTTTGACGCGCCCGATCTCGCCGCCCAGCAGACGCTTACTGCCGAGATGCAGTTGGAAATGTGGAATTTCGTGCCCTATGTGCCGATGGGGATGCACGATCAGCCGATCGCGCATTTTAGTTATTTGAAGGATATCAGGGATGGATATCCCCAGTTTTACGGGGTGCGGCGGGTGTAGCGACCGTTTTACCCCAACCGTCTCGCCGCAAACCTGTCATCATCACCGCCGCCAAATTCCGCATCGCGGTGCACATGCACTGACATCAGCACCCCCATGCCGATCATCACCATGATCATCGCAGACCCACCATGGGAGACCAGCGGCAGCGGCACCCCGCCGACCGGGATCGCCCCCATCACCATCGCCAGATTAACGAACACATACATGAAGAAATTCATGCTGATCCCGAGCGCCACCAGGCGCCCGAACTGGTGCCGGCAGCGCAGCGCAATCAGCATGCCGCCAATCACGATCAGGCATAACAGCGCCATCAGCGCGTAGCTGCCGACTAGTCCAAATTCCTCAGCCCACATGGTGAAAATGAAATCGGTCTGTTTTTCGGGCAGGAAGTTCAGATGCCCCTGCGTCCCCCCGAGGAACCCTTTGCCCCACACCCCGCCCGAACCGAGGGCGATTTTGGACTGGATGATGTTGTAACCAGCACCAAGCGGATCGCTTTCCGGGTTGAGGAAAATATCGATCCGCGCCCGCTGGTAGTCATGCAGGTGCGAGTATGCCACTGGCGCCACCGCGCCCACCATCCCGACCACAATCAGCACTTTCCACCAGCGCACCCCGGCGCCAATAAACACCGTCAGCCCCACTACAGCCGTAATCACTGCGGTCCCCAGATTGGGCTGTTTGAGAATAAGCCCGACCGGCAGCAGCACCGCCAGCGACGGCGGGATCAGAAACAGCGGATTGCCCATCCGTTCCCAGCTTGCCTTATGGAACCAAGCCGCCAGCGCCAGAATCAGGGCAAGCTTCATCAATTCACTCGGTTGCCATTGCATGCCACCGAGCTCGATCCAGCGCTGCGCACCTTTGCCGACATGGCCCACCCGCAGCACCATCACCAGCAGCCCGACCCCCACCGCATAGGATAGCCACGACAGCCGGGCGATAAAGCGGATATCGATCATCGCGATTGAGATCATCATCACCAGGCCGAAGCCAAAGCGCAGAATATGGCGGGTGGCGTAAGGTTCGGCTGCGCCACCGGCGGCGGAATAGAGCGCCAGGTAGCCAATGCTCGCCAGCGCACATAGCAGCGCGATGAAGCTCCAGGACACTTTGAACAATTTTCCGGTTAGGCCAAAATTGGCATCGCGCAGTAGACGGCGTTCAAAAACACTCATGACCGCGCCTGCACCCGGGGCGTTTGTTGCCCACCGGGGTCGCGCAGCAAGGTGTCGATCATGATTTCCCGCGCGATTGGCGCGGCTGCCTGGGCGCCCGCATTGCCGTGTTCGACAACCAGAGCCATGGCATAGCGCGGCGCATCATGCGGGGCATAGGCGATAAAAAGCGCATGTGGGCGGAACTCCCAGGCAAGATTTTCCGATTTGTAACCCTTTTCACGCTGCTCGCGGGTCACATTCCGGATTTGCACGGACCCGGTCTTACCAGCCATTTGTGCAGTGGCGAAATTTGGCGACACCAGCGGCCCCAGCCTGGCCAACGGCGCGCTGCCGGCTTGTTCATTGACCACCGACCACATCCCATCGCGCACCAGCGCCAGCCCGCGTTCGGGAACGCCAAGACTTTCAGCCACCACCGCCGGCCCCGCGGTCAACCGTGGCACCACCATCCGGCCGCTGGCAATCCGGGCGGCCATTGTCGCGAGCGCCAATGGCGTGGTCTGCACCCGTCCCTGGCCGATGCCGCACACGATCGTGTCGCCGATGTTCCACGCCTCGCCGCGCCCGGCAGCCCAGGCACGGGTTGGCATCAGCCCCTTGCGGGCGCCCGGTAGGTCGGACCCAAGATCAACCCCAATGCCGAACCGGTTGGACATCGCGGCCAGCCGATCGATGCCCATCCGTCGCGCGGACTCAAAAAAATAAATATCGCAACTGACCTTGATGGCTTGGCGCATATCGACGTTGCCATGCCCACCCTTGCTCCAGCAATGATACCGGCGATCGCCATAGTCTAGGTAGCCAGGGCAATTCACCGTTTCGCCCACCGACATCACCTTCGCATCGAGTGCAGCCAGCGCCACCACGCACTTATAGGTGGAGCCTGGGGAGTAAAGCCCCGCCACCGCCTTGTTGATCAGCGGCGCGCGCCGATTGGATGTCCATTCCACCCATTGTGCCTGCGACACGCCGGAATTGAATACTGATGGGTCGAAGGACGGGTTGGACGCCATCGCCAGCACATCGCCGTTGCGAATGTCGAGTACCACCGCCGAGGCACTTTCCTCCCCGAGGCGGCCCAGCACCGCCCGCTGCAGCGCGGCATCGATGGTCAACGTCACGTCCTGACCTTGAATTCCCTCGTGGCGTTCGAGCTCACGGATCACCCGACCATGGGCATTAACCTCCAATTGTACCGCCCCGGCGCGACCACGCAGAACCGCGTCATGGCGCCGTTCCATCCCGGCGCGGCCGACCCGCATGCCGGGCAGTGCAAGGACAGGGTCATCGCTTGCGTCCTGTTCCGCGGGCGGGGCGACATAGCCGACGATATGGGCAAGGCTGGACCCGAACAAGTATTCCCGCGTGGTGCCCACATCGACAAGCACGCCCGGCAAGTCGGGGGCATGCACCTCAACCCGCGCCATTTCCTGCCAGGTCAGGAATTCACGCAGGATGATCGGAATGAAGCGGCGATGGCGGCGCAATTCCCGTTCCACCCGCGCGCGATCATGATCGGCGAACGGCACGATGGCGGCGAACCGATCGAGAGTTGCGGCCACGTCGCCGGATTGCTCGGCGACCAACAAGGCGCGCCAGTTCAGCCGATTACCCGCCACCACCGTTCCGGTGCGATCCAGTAATCGCCCGCGCGGCGGTGCCAGCAGGCGGGCCGAGATGCGGTTGGAGTCCGCAAGCGTCGCATAGCGATCGCCCTCGACGACCTGGACTCGATAAAGCTTAGCCGCAAGCACCCCTAGTGCTGCGATTTGGACCCCGCCGATCATCAGGGCGCGCCGGGTGAATATGCCAGTACGCTCGACCTCGCGTTTCATGCCTGGTCCGTTTCAGCCAGGGTGCGATGGGCACGCGCCAGCGGCACTGCCAGCAGCGGATAAAGCCCAACAGCCAGAATGGCGGCCAGGATCGCGGGTGCCACGGGCAGCAGGCGCAACGTCAATAACGCGGTCAGCCCCCATTGCAATGCCACCGCCCCGAGCGCGAGCAGCGCAAAGGCAATCCAGGCAAGCATAAAGCCCGCCCGTCCCAACACCCGGCGTCCTGCCAGGGTAAAGCCGTGCAGCACCAACAGGATCACGACCCCCACTCCCAACGGTGCATAGCTCAACAGATCGAGCAGCAAGCCGAGTAAAAACACCGCCAGCGGCGGCATCGATGCCGGCCGCACCAAAGTCCAGAAAAATACTGACGCCAGCGCAATCGCCAGTTGGGTTTGTGGCTGCCCGCCAATCCCCAACGGGGCGGCAGCCAAGACCAGCAACAAACCCGTCACCACGGTCGGAAAGCTGCGCCGGGCCGCGATATCGAGCTTGCGCCCGATGCTCGGGCGCGGCCGAATACCCGGCAGACGATCGGACATCTATCGCCGACGTTCAGTCTGGCGGACCACGCTCAGTTCCGGTGGGGCAAGATCATGAAGCCCGTATTCGAACAGGCGAACCACCTCGAGCCGGTCGAGGCGCGCATCCGGTTCGATTTCGGGCACGTGGTTGGCATTGTAACGCACCACCCCGATCGGCAATCCCGCCGGGAAAGCATTGGCCTCCGCGCTCGTCACCACCCGTTCGCCTTCTACCGGCACCACGCCCTCGGGCCAGTAGGTTAGTCGCGGGCGGGCACCATTGGTGCCCGCGAGAATCGCCCGACCTCGGCTGGTTTCCAAGGTGACCGGCACGCGAGAATTGAGATCGGTGATCAACAAAACCCGCGCGCTGCGACTGCCAATTTCGGTCACCCGACCAACCAGGCCACGCTCGTCGAGCGCAATCTGGCCCTTGGTTGCGCGGTGCTTAGGCCCAAGCGATAGCAACACCGCGCGCGCATAGACCCCTCCGGCATCAGCAACCACACGGGCTGTTACGAAGCTCGGCGTCGGTTCCGGCACCCAGCGCAGATTGGCCTTCAAGGTCGCGTTTTCGGCATCGAGCGCCAAGCCCACTGCCTGCCAGCGGCGCAACACATCGTTTTCGGCCCGCAACCTGCCGTTGTCCTGGTAAATCGTCGCCAAATTCTGCACACCGTCAATCGCGCGATGCACCCCGGCCAAAGGCTCCGCCACCAAGCCCCAGATCGGTGCCAACGAGTCGGCCAGCGCCATCCGCATCCGAGTCGCGATCATGGTATCCGCCTTGCCCAGCAGCATCAGCCCGAACGCAACCGCGATCAGCACTGGCAAGGTGAGCTTGGACAAAGCCTGACGCAGCGGGATGGACAGCCGGATCACAATTGCCTCGCGTGGGGTGCCGCAGTCTACATCGGTGCGGACGACAAAAAAAGGGTCCAGCAGACGACACCCCGCCCACTGGACCCAGATTTCAGCAAAGCCGCGTGAAGCTTAGGCCGCGAGCGCCTGAGCGGCGGTCGGGCCGATCGCGATACGGCGGGGCTTCAATTGCTCCGGAACCACACGCTTCAACGCCACGTGCAGCAATCCGTTGGTAATGTCAGCGCCATCGACGACGATGTGATCGGCCAACACGAAGCGCCGTTCAAAAGCGCGCCCTGCGATACCGCGATACAAAACCTCCGCCTGCTGAGCTTCATCGACAA
>JACMOQ010000059.1 GCA_014377905.1 Acetobacteraceae bacterium
GCAGTCCCTTCAGCCGCGCGATCTCGTCCTTCAGCGCGATCTTCTCGCCCTTCAGCACAGCATTCTCGATGGTCAGCCTGTCGACCGCGTCCTGAAGCGTCGCCACATGTGCGACCAGCGCCGAAACGACACGCCGCAAATCCGCCAGTGCCAGTTCATCAACAGGGTCTGAGCCAGAAGGAGTCACCGGCAGTGTGAATCACACCAAGACCATTCTGGGAAGACCCCCCGCACAGGAATCTGCCCCGGTTACGATTCTACCGGGGTCCCTTTTCGGCGCCGATCCTCAGATTGATTTTCGGTAAACTCTATCATCTGGCTACGAGGAATAGCCCGAGGCGGTGGCTTATCCAAAAACCCCGCGTTTGGCGAAAAATGCGAGGTCAAGTGCGTCCTGAAGTCAATCGCCGTCGGCAAGATCACCGGTCTGGATTAAACGATGTAGCTTCTTGGCCGCCCCAATTTGGCGCTACAACATCCATCGCAAGGGCAGACAGCCGAGCAACGCAATCACCAGCCGCTGCCCCGGGCCGGTCCCCGGTTCGTGCCGATGTACGACTTCCCCGCTGGCCGTCTGCTCAAGCCAGACCAGCCGCCCGTCGCGCAATCGCACTTCATACGCCGTATCGGCCATTTCGCTGTCAAAGACCGTCTGCAGCCGGGCCGCAAGCACCGGGCTTTCGATGATCAGCCCCATTTCGGTATTCAGTTTGGCCGATCGCGGATCAAAGTTGAACGAGCCGACAAAAAGCCGCCGGCTGTCGACCGCAAAGGTCTTGGCGTGCAGCGCCGACCCGCTGGAGCGGAAAATCGTGCCACGCTTGCTGCTGCCTTTGCGGCGGCGAAAGTGCAGTCGGGCCCGCGCCGCAGGATCGGTGCCCTTCATTTCCCACAGTCGCACACCGGCGCGCAGAAGGGGCTTGCGTGTCGGAGCATAACCGGCATGAACCAGTGCGACGTCATTGCTTTTCAACGAGTTGGTCAGCACCCCCACACGAACGCCGGCGGCGGCGATGCCGGCAAAGTCGGCGATGTCGGCCTCGGTCAGCACGAAATAGGCCGAAACCACTACCAGTTCGCGGGCCGGCTTGCCGATAAGCGCCGTCAACTGTGGCCCCAGCATCTCTGAAGCGACCGCCCGGCCCAGTGCCTTGTCGGGGTCATCGCTCAGCAAAGTCGCCCGTGTCCATATCAGCGCCTGATCGCCCGCCAGCAACTGCTGCGCTGCTCCTTCGGTTAACGCCCGCACATAATCCTGCGCCTGTGGCGACCGGACCAGGTCGGCGTGCGAGTGGCGGAAGCGCACAAGACCATCGGGATCGGCCGCCGGCAAAATCTGCGCCGCCGGCCAAGCCGCTTCCGCCCGCCAATAGCGTTCGAAATCGGCGGCCACATCGGCAACCACTGCCCCGGTTGCAAACACGTCGAGATCGGCAAACAGCGCATTTTCGCTGGAGCCCACATACTCGTTGCCGACGTTGCGCCCACCGAGAATGGTCGCGCACCCGTCGGCGATGAAGCTCTTGTTGTGCATGCGCCGGTTGAGCCGACGGAAATCAAGCAAATATCCGATCGCCTTGGGCTTTCGGACGACAAAGGGATTGAACAGCCGCACCGCGATATTGTCATGGCTTGCCAGAGCGCAAAGCAGCGGATCAAGTCCGGCGATGCCATTATCGTCGAGCAGCAGCCGCACCCTGACGCCACGGTCCGCTGCCTCGCGCACCTCATTCATCAGCAACCGCCCGGCGACGTCGTTGTGCCAGATGTAATATTGTAGATCGAGGCTGACCTGTGCCCGCCGCGCCAGCAGCACCCGCGCGGCAAAGGCCTGTTGCGAATCATCGAGGAGATGGATGCCGCTGAACCCCGGCTGCGCCGTTGCAGCCACCGGCAATGCCATTGGCGCCACCTGCGGAAGTGGCGGCGCGTCGTCGGCCATCCGGATTGCGGGAAGTCGATAACGCCAGCAGGCGAAACGATGCAGCAGCAGCATCCCCAGCACCGCCAGCAGCGTGACCATCATGCCGCAACCAACCCGAGCCGAGCCCAGACCGGCAGATGATCTGAGGCAACACTGGCCAGCGCGCTGTGATGCACGCCGGAGCCGGATACCGGAATGCCGGGACTTACGAAAATCCGGTCGAGTGCCGCAATCGGCATCCGGGCATGAAAGCTGGGGCCGGTCGGTACCAGCCTTAGCACCGCCGAAAAAGCGGTCAGCGTTGCAGCCCGGGGGCGCCATTCATTGAGATCACCCATCAACAGCACCGGCGGATCCCCCGGGTGGCGCACCAGATGCTCGAGAATCGCACTGGCCTGGTGTCGTCGCCTGAGACCCGACAGATCGAGATGCATGCCGACGACCCGCAGCGGTGCCCCATCGATTACCAGGTCGGCAAGCACCGCGCCACGCGGCTCCAGCGCCGGAATTGGCAATATGGCGTGGCCCGCGATGGTTACCCGATGGGAAACCAGCACGGCATTTCCGTGCCAGCCGATCGATCCCGGACGGGTCTCGAACGGCACCGGCCGCCAGCCCTCGGCGGCAATCCGATCCGGCGACAAAGCCGACAAACGCGCACCAAAACGCTGGTCGGCTTCCTGCAACACCATGATGTCGGCGCCTATCTCGCGCAGCACCGCCAGCGCCCGGTCGGGACGTCTTCGCAAATCTGCGCCGATGCCCTTTTGAATGTTATAGCTGGCAGCAAGGACGGACACGCGGAACGCGGCAGCGTTGGCGTGCTGGTCACGGATCGGCATCAAATCAACCAGCTCTTTTCTGTCATGAACCAAACCATCCTTTGTCCGCCGGGGCCAGTCCGGAATGACGCTGAGGCATGCCGCGATGACAACCGAAAGTTGGAAGGAGCGGAAAGATGTTTCCTAAAACGGGCAACAAGTTTCTGGCAGAGCCAGAGCGTGGCTATGCGACTGCGATTGGCAGCGCACTGCAATCCGAGCTTGGCGACGGTCATCGTGCTGCAAAAACTGTAATTCGGTGGACCAGCGCCAGTGAGCGCAGCGCCAAAACTGGTTGGAGGGAAGACGCGGCCCAAGTGGGTGGCACCTGATCTTGCTGATCCGAAAGTCCGATGCCGTCGCATTGGCGGTGATGAAGCTGGCAGAACGCGAGGGGGTTGGCGGCGCGCTATCGCTTCAAACCTTGCGCGACGCCCATGTCGCGGCCGTGCAGTCGATCGACAGGACCCTGGAGCAGCTTCGGCACCTTTAGCGGCCGGGCAAATCGTGACCGGGTCCCAGCTTGGGAGATTTGTCTGCCGGTTCGTATGCGGGATGTGCCAATTTTTGAGTAGGACGTCCCATAGATCCATGATCGTGTGCCAGAACGTGAGTTCGCGTCCCACGTAAGAGAAATTAAATCGCACAAACGTGGCCCTGAATTCCGGTTCGGCGTTGATAATCTCGGCAAGACGGACAGATCTAGAGCTAACCGGAACCAGACAGAAGCGCGAAGGTTGATTGCATAGCTCCCGGTTCGATTCGTGAAAGTGTAAAAATTCGTAAGTCGTTAGAAGGAGCTCTGCCTCGCCTTGCGGACACGCACGTTCCGGCAGGCTGCGCTCCCACTCGCGGTTATTCACACACCCAGCGGCAAGGTTCATAAACTTTCGTAACGCTCACGTTTAGGTGTCAGATGCCAACTTCATTTATCGACCAACTAGGCTTGTCGGTTCCCCTCATTCAGGCCCCAATGGCGGGCGTATCCACGCCGGAACTTGCGGCAGCGGTGGCTGAGCAAGGCGCCTTGGGCTCGATCGGCGTTGGAGCAACCGATGCCGCTGGCGCGCGCGCCATGATCGAAGCGACCCGCGCCCGGACAAACAAGGCATTCAACGTCAACCTATTCGTTCATAGCAGTGCAACCGCGGACCCTGTTAGAGAAGCTGCCTGGCTCGACTGGCTCGCGCCTGTTTTCGCCGAGTTCAACGCCAAGCCGCCAAAAACACTCCAAAACATTTACAAAAGCTTTGCCGACGATCCCGATATGTTGACTATGCTGCTTGCACTGGCGCCGCCGGTAGTCAGCTTTCATTTTGGTCTGCCGTCCATCGATATCATCACTGCCCTGCACGACCGAGGCATCATGTTAATGGCCACGGCCACCAGCCTCAACGAGGCCCTTACAATCGAAGGTGCGGGCATTGATGCGATTGTGGCACAGGGGATTGAAGCTGGAGGCCATCGAGGAGCGTTTGACCCGTTCGCATCGGACGATGCGCTCGGCACGATTGCGCTGACGCGTCTTCTCGTGCTCGAGACAAATCGGCCGGTGATTGCGGCGGGAGGCATCATGGACGGCGCGGGGATTGCCGCCGTTCTCGATCTGGGTGCAGTTGCGGCGCAGCTCGGCACCGCCTTCATCGCTTGCCCCGAAAGCGCAGCAGACGACTGGTACCGAACCGCACTAACGGGGTCGGGCGCTCATCACACGTCTATGACATCGCTCATTTCAGGCCGGCCAGCTCGGGCGCTCGCTAACCGGTTTACCGGACTGGCTGCTGCGATTGGCAGTCGACAACCTCCTGATTACCCCATTGCGTATGACGCCGGCAAAGCGCTGCATGCGGCCGCGAAGGCAAAGGGAGAATATGGGTTCGGTGCCCAATGGGCTGGACAGGGCGCGCCCCTCGCGCGTGCAATGCCGGCGGCCGAATTGGTCGAATTACTGCGAACAGAGTTGCAGCATTGCCGGGACGCGGTTTGAACGAACACTTTGTTCAGGCTGCTGCGAACAAGCCGCAGTCCAATCGATCGACGAAATGTTGGGGAAGCACCGACACGGTTAACGTCCCGGCAGGGCCTATCTGCATGCCAGCGCACGGCGCCTGTATACCCATTGGCGCTGGCATCTCGACGAGGTGTTTGTGAAGATCGACGGCGAGAAGCATTATCTGTGGCGGGCCGTCGATCACGAGGGCGAGGTCCTCGAAGTCTTTGCCACCAAGACCCGAGACAAGGCCGCTGCACTGAAGTTCCTCAGGAAAATGATGAAGCGCCACGGCAGCCCCAGGGCCATCGTCACCGACAGGCTACGGTCCTACGGCGCTGCCATGAAGGAGATCGGCAACGCCGGCGTCCAGGAGACGGGTCGCTGGCCGAACAACCGGGCCGAGAATTCCCACCAACCGTTCCGACGACGAGAGCGCGCCATGCTGCGGTTCCGACGAATGCACACCCTCCAGAAATTCAGCGCAGTCCATGCCCCGGTCCACAACCACTTCAACCA